>JBAQWL010000025.1:0-4004 GCA_049298895.1 Gallionella sp. | reverse complement strand
GTTGAATTAGAACTTGAATATGCTGCCTATGTATAACATGCTGGCGTTGGAAGTAGTGTTAATAGCTGCATCTCCCACCGGATAACTTTCGAAGCCAAATCGAATGCCAAATGCTTCGTTGACGTTGAATTGACCGCCGAAACCTATAGACAGGCCGGTATTGGTATAAGTGTAAATCCCGCTAGGGGCACCTGGCTGGGGGGAATCTTCCAAAGAGCTGCTGGTAATACCCATCTTGCCAAACAAGGAGAATTCGGGACTCATTGGCAAAGAACCTACGCCGCTGAAACCAAATGATCTGCCCTTGATGATGCTATTAACAGTATCAAATCCACCCAGGCGATTGTATTCGGCTTCTACGGCAAAATAATCGTTAATGGCGTAGCCACCCAACAGACCATACCCGGCTTGGCTGTTGTTATACACGTTGCCGTAGCCATAATTAACACTGCCAAATTTAGCGCCAAGGTACAAGCCGGTATCTGCTGCTATAGCAGGAGCAGCAGCAAAAGCAGACACAAGTGCTGCAATAACGATTTTCTTCATGGTTTTCCCCTGGGTTGGTTTAAATATGGTTGCGTGCCTTAAGTATCGGCGTATAAACTACTCCAACATACCGGTCAGTCAACAACAGATACACAAAATAGTTGTAACAAAACTACAACCAATACCCATAACGCAGCCACTCAATCAGCGCGTATTACCCTGACTGAGATAAAGCAGCATGCTGCTATAAGGCTGTGTTATGACCGGAGTTTCCCTTGCAATTTCGGAGCAAGATCAGTGCGTGGACACAGCCAAGATCAGAACTTGACGATGCCAGCAATGCTCAGCACTTGTACGTTACTGGTAGTTTGATTGCCAATCTTATAATTATCCCAGCCAAGTCGAACGCTCACTGTTTGAGTTGCGTCGTACTGCGCGCCCAATCCGTAGGAAAAAAATGATTTGTTTTTCGCTTGGTTGAGCACTTCCCATGAGCTTCTAACGTAACTGAGCTTCGCAAAAAATGACAAGGGTTCGTTGCCCGGATAAAAACCCATTGCGCTGAAACTCGTCGCCGCAGCGTTGGAAGTGTCTATATAGCCCAAATCCATCTGTTCGGCTTCGACTGACCAGTTTTGGTTGATGGTGTAGCCTAATAACACACCAAAAGTTGATTGGGTATAAGTCACACCAGTAATGTTGGTTCGAGCTTTCCCTAGCCGGACTCCGGCGTACATATCTGCCGCAATGGCAGGGGTGACAACGAAAGTGGACAGCAATACAGCAAGTGGAATTTTATGCATGGTTTATTCCTTCAGTTATTTGTGATGCGGATTATGCGTAGCGAAGCCAACAATTTCCCGGCACTAAGAGCATCTCACTTGTAACTATAAAGCATTCTGTAATTCATTACACAGCTCGTCCTGATGCTTGGCAAACTCAGTACTAGGTAACAAATGTGCATTAATAAGGGTGAAGCGTTGCGTCTGCCTTGGTCTTCGTACCTCAGCCTGAACGGAGGTATTACCGTAATTGTGGAATGCTCAGCAAGTACGAGCCGCCATGATTGCTGGCCGCAAATGACACTGGTAGTGCAAGTTGTTATGCCGCCTTTATCTTCCTAACTTCCCCGATGATTTGTTGTTACAAGTTACTTTAGAGTAGTCCTGTAACCAATTATTTTTTAATGATATTTAATTTTAATTAACTTCCACCGCTAACCCATTGTCCTGTAAAGAAAAATCGTATTTTACCGCTTGACCGCTGGATTTATATCCAATATAGTGGGCATTAGTGGGTAAGAGTGGGTAAAGGTGGGGGATTAATTGATGTTTCAGGGAGCGGCACAACTCAATTTGGATAGTAAGGGCAGACTCACGATACCAGCGCGGTATCGTGACATGTTGCTCGCGCATTGCGCAGGAAGCCTAGTGCTGACCGCTGATGCTGATGGTTGTCTGTTGGTTTATCCGCAACCAGAGTGGCAGCCGATCCGCGAGAAGTTACTCAAGCTCTCCGCGCTCAATCCCAAGATACGTGCGTTGCAGCGTCGTCTGATCGGTTATGCCGAAGATGTGCTGATGGATAATGCCGGGCGCGTGCTGATCTCTCCGGCACTACGGAACTATGCTTCATTAGACAAGCATGTGATGTTGGTAGGTCAAGGCAATAAATTCGAATTGTGGGATGAGACTAAATGGCAGGAACAGCAAGAAGCTGGGCTGTTGTTCATGAGTGGTGAGTTGCCGCCAGAGCTGGAAGGTTTTTCATTGTAAAAAACCTCTGCAGAACGTGGCGAGCGAAGCTGAGGCAAGGCAAAAAATGGCGAAGTACCGGAGTTTACAAAATGCTAAATGAGGATTCTGAGCCATTTTTTAACGCAGCATCAGCAAGCGCAGTAGCTATGCAGAGGTTTTTGTGAGTGAGGGCTTGTCCCACGCCACCGTTCTGTTGAATGAAGCCGTTGCAGCACTCGCGATCAAGCCGGAGGGTATCTATGTGGATGGCACGTTCGGGCGCGGCGGGCACAGCGAGTTGATACTCGAGCAGTTGGGTAGCAGCGGTAAATTGATCGCCCTAGACAAGGATCTGACGGCGGTGGCAGCTGGCAAGCGTTGGCAAGATCAGCGATTTCAGATAGTTCATCGTGGCTTTGTCAGGTTGGTGGAGGTGTTGCGGGAGCGGGGCGTAGAGAGGGTGGACGGTATTCTGCTCGATCTTGGGGTGTCGTCACCACAGTTGGATGACGCAAAGCGGGGTTTCAGTTTCCGTTTTGATGCACCGCTGGATATGCGCATGGATGTCAGCAGCGGGATGACCGCAGCGCAATGGCTGGCGACGGTAGAGGAAGGTTTACTTGGAAAGGTGATACATGACTACGGCGAAGAACGGTTTGCTAAGCAGATTGCAAGATCGATTGTTGCGGCGCGCACGATTCAACCCATCGACACTACGCGGCAACTCGCCGAGTTGGTTGGTAAAGCGGTACGTACCCGCGAGTCAGGGCAGAATCCGGCGACACGGACATTTCAGGCTATACGGATTTATCTCAACCAAGAACTCGAAGAGCTTACGCGGGTGCTACCAGAATGCGTGAAGCTCTTGAAAAGCTCCGGCCGCTTGGTGGTGATCAGTTTTCACTCTTTGGAAGATCGCATTGTGAAGCACTTTATGCGCGACATGGCAAAAGGCGACAAGTTGCCGCGCGATGTACCGATACGCGCCAGTGAGATCCCGCAGGGAAAATTGAATTTGATCGGCAAGGCAGTCCGCGCTGGAGCAGCTGAACTAAGTGCCAATCCACGCGCGCGCAGCGCGGTGATGCGTGTTGCAGAGCGTAGCGATGTCGCGTAACAGTAATGCGCTGAATGCCTTGCTGCTGTTGGTGATGGTGGTGTGTGCGCTGAGCGTGGTCACCTCGCAGCACAAAGCTCGCAAGCTGTACATCGAGTTACAAAAAGAAAAAGAGCAGGCGCAGCAAATGGAAGTGGAGTGGGGGCAATTGCAATTGGAGCAAAGCACTTGGGCGACTCCGGCGCGCGTCGAGAAAGTCGCAGTGCAACAGTTGAAAATGCAGTTGCCGAAGAAGGGCCAAGTTCAAGTCATCAAGTTGAATCAGCCATTCGCAATGCCCCCATCTTCCGTGGCTGGTGAAATGAACAGCGACGGGTAACGCGGCAATGAGTGATCACGGAGAAAACCCACAGCCATGAATTATGCGGAAAGCGCACATGCAAACTTAACGGTGAAATTGCCGGGATGGCGCGCCAATGTGCTATTTGTGACGATGCTGGCTGGACTGTCCGTCCTACTCGGGCGGGGGGTGTATTTACAAGGGATACACGACGATTTTCTGCAGAAAAAAGGCAATGCGCGTGACAGCCGCGTGATTGAAATCAGCGCGCACCGCGGTATGATTTCCGACCGGAATGGTGAGCCACTGGCGGTAAGCACACCAGTGGAATCAGTTTGGGCTAGTCCTGCAGATGTAGAAGCTGACTGGAGGCAAGTAATAAAAC
>JBAQWL010000024.1:0-2491 GCA_049298895.1 Gallionella sp. | reverse complement strand
CCCCAGACCTCCATTGCCCAAGGCGGCATCGAATTCCATCTCCTTCACTTTGTCCAGAATGACACCTGCGCTGACGCAAGCCTCCCGGACTTCCTCAGCAAAGCCGATGCTGAGCACACCGTTGATTAAACTGCGGCCGATCAGGAATTCCATGGACAGGTAGTACACCCGCTTGACATCGTGGACATAGTAACGGCGCATGGTAGCCATCCAACGTTCGATCAGGCGCTCGCGCACAATTTCGGCGAGGGTAAAAAACCAGTCCCGGTCGGTTGCGGTGATGGGGTCTTTGCCCACGGAAAAAATAAGATGGTCTGTCATTGACTGCTGAACAGCATGCAGGCTTAATTGGAGAGGTTCCTGCGAATCAGGTTTGGGCGATTTTGGCATGATACTTCCTCCTCAGTGAGTTGGTTGTGCCGTTAGTATAGGGACGATTTCTGTAAATGTCCTGCTCATAGTCAGGAATTTTGCTAAGGTAGGTTCAGGTGTCTGTCATGTTGAGCAGTGGCCGATTTGCCTGTCGTTAGTGCCGGTGAATTAAGGCATACAATTCACACACTACTTTACAAAAATCACGATACAGTTTTTCGGCTGGCATGTGGTGACCGTAATGATAAAATTTCCCAGATAAATTTATGCAATTGGCGAAGACAAGGCTGGTCAGGATGGGCATAAACATGGTGTGCAAGCTTTACCCATCTCAACTGATATCGTTGCGCCAACTGAAGGTATGTTTACTGGTGTTGGTTTGCGGATGCTTGGGCCAACCGCAGCCAGTACAGGCCAAGGACATTAATACGCCCGCGGCCCATATGATCGTACCTGAAGCAGTGCGGGAGGTAATTGAGCAGTATTTCGTGCTTCCCGACACATTGCTCCAGAACGAAAATGAACGCGCTATTTTCATTCGCAATGCACAGCGCGACATCCCGGAATTGTTGGCAACTGAGGGATTTTTTTCCAGCAAGGTTATTTTGCGCACAGTTTCACTAGCAGGAGTGCTGAAGTTGGAGGTGGTCCCGGGGCTGCGTACCATAGTCACGGAAGTGAACATCGAATTTCACGGTGATCTGGTACTGCCAGAAGCACAGCGCCTGTCTAGAGTGAATCAACTGCGCGAGTCATGGCAGTTGCAATCGGGGGCAGCCTTTCGTGCCATGGCGTGGGATGAGGCTAAGACCGATCTGTTGGCACGGGTGGCCCGCCAGGATTATGCCGCCGCTCGTTTGGTGGAAAGCTCAGCGCAAGTGGATATGCTCAACGCCACAGCGCGGCTGCATGTGGTGGTTGATTCGGGCCCGCGCTTTTTGTTCGGCGAGTTGCAAGTAAGCGGGCTGGAACGTTACGAGGAATCTCTGGTTAGACGATATGCCACTTTTAATCTCAATGAGCCTTACCAGCGTGATCTATTAATATCGTTTCAGACGAAACTACAAAACTTGCCACAATTCAGCTCGGTGATCGTCAATCTGGATACTCCACCGATATTCACCAGTGCAGAAGCTAATCAAGGCACGGTGACGGCTCCAGTCAATGTGCAGATTGTCGAAGCACAATCACGCAGGATTGCACTGGGTGTCGGCTACAGTACCAACAATGGGGTGCGCAATGAAGTTAATTATCAGAGCTACAACTTCCTGAATCAAGCCTGGATACTGAACAGTGCTGTGGTTATAGAGCAAAACCGTCAGAATGTTTCAGCAGGACTGGATACCCCCCCTAATCCTCGAGGTTACTATTTGGCATGGAAAGGTAGCGGCGAAAAGACGCAGATACAAGGGTTGGATACACTCCGCGATAAATTCGGTGTGACGCGCAGCCGTACTCTGTTCGGCATCGATGCAGGCGTTGGCGTCAACTGGCAACAAGAACAGCGCTTACCTCAGGGGGGGATCAAGGAGACAGATCAGGCCTTGGTACTTGACTTGCATTGGATTAAACGCACGGTGGACAATCCACTGTTCCCCATGTCTGGAGCATTGACTGAGCTGAGGTTAGGTGGCGCAAGTAAATCGTTGTTGTCGGATCAGGATTTTATTCGCAGCTATTTCCGTCATCAAGTTTGGCTAGCTATCGGCGATAGCGATGTCGTTACGCCGCGCTTTGAGGCTGGTTATACCGCCTCTACCACTCGTCTTGGCATTCCGCAGGAATACCTGTTTCGTGTCGGCGGCACGCAGACGGTGCGCGGCTTTGCTTATCAAAGTTTAGGTTTTCGAGAAGGAAATGCAGTGGTCGGCGGGCGGGTGATGGCCACCGGCAGTATCGAATACACTCATTGGTTTAGCAACTGGGGCACGGCACTGTTCACAGATGCGGGCGGAGCGGCTGATATAACACCTGAACTGCGCATGTCGTTAGGTTATGGGGCAGGCGTGCGTTGGCGCAGTCCGGTTGGGCCGCTGGCGCTCGATTACGCGCGAGGCAAAGGGGAGCCTGACTCGCGCTTACACTTTTCCATTGCGGTGGCATTCTGATGGGATACACC
>JBAQWL010000023.1:0-3900 GCA_049298895.1 Gallionella sp. | reverse complement strand
ATCCCTGGATTTTACTTCGATGATTTGCGTCAGATCACCTTTGGATACCGCACTGGCTACTTCTACCGCCCGATACAGGGGACGGACGATAGAGCGGGCAATGCGCCAGGCGATGAGCGCTCCCAGAACCAGCGCCGAACCTGCCAGCGAAGTCATTAACCAAAAGGCGAATGTGTAAGCCGAGTGTGCCGCTTCGGTGCTTTCTTCGATTGTTTTTTCCCTGGCCGTCAATATATCGTTCATCGCGCCGTACCATTCGGTCAACCTGGGCTGCACCTCGTTCAACAAAAACTGGGTCGCCTCGGCTCTCTTGTTATTACCGGCCAGTTGCAAGACTTTATCGAACAAAGGCCTGGTAGCGGTGCTTGATTCTCTGGCTGTAACGAGCAACGCCTCGTTGTTGACCATTGAGGCTAAAGTTGTTGACGTCGCAGCATAATATTCCCAAGCGCTTTCGATACGCTTGGCTTCCGCAGCGATGGCTGCGGCGTCGGTGAGCATAATAATGTTGCGCGTCGCTATCGCGATCGCATTCGCTGCCTCACGCATTTCCATGACATTATTCATTGCAACCACATCGTGTTCGACGATGCCATCCAGACTGTTTTTGATTTCGGTAATACGCAACAGCCCCAACCCTGCCATCACCATCATCAATGTCAGTAAAAAGCCGAAGCCCAAGCCGAGGCGCACACCTACCTTTAAATTAAACAAAGACATAATTAATTTCCCCTTTTAGCTAGCTATCAGTTTAAAACCCGGATACTTGATCCAGTGCGCTAGGCGGCGACTTCTGCAGCCTCGATTAATTCCATATCCCGGCTCGTCATCAACCGCTCGATGTCCACCAAGATGATCATACGCTCATCCACAGTGCCTAAGCCCAACAGATATTGGGTATCCAGGCTCGCACCAAATTCCGGTGGCGGTTTGATTTGCTCCAATTTCAGCGTGATCACGTCGGAGACACCATCCACCACCATGCCCACCACGCGATTCGCCATGTTGAGTATGATGACCACCGTGAGTTGATCATAGGTGACGCTGCCCAGTTTGAATTTGATGCGCATGTCCACGATGGGGACAATGATGCCGCGCAAGTTGATCACGCCCTTGATGAATTCCGGTGTGTTGGCTATCGTGGTGACGGCATCATAGCCCCGTATTTCCTGAACTTTGAGGATGTCGATGCCATACTCTTCGTTACCCAATGTGAAGGTCAGTAATTCGCAGCTTCCGCTATCCGCTGTTTGTTCCTGTTTTATCTGCATGACACCCTCCTTTTGTAGTTAAACGTTTCCGCATTCAGGTCGGGTTCGAGGCCAATTCATAGGGCCCCGAACACCCATTATTTAAGTAACTTGACCAGTGCAGCCACATCTATAATCATAGCTACCCGCCCGTCTCCCATGATCGTAACCCCCGATACCCCGGCCACTTTGCGGAAGTTGGTTTCCAGACTCTTAATTACCACTTGGTGCTGGCCTATCAATTCGTCCACCAGCAAAGCGACTTTTTTACCTTCCGCTTCCAGTAACACCAATATGCCCTCCATCGGATTGGAGAATCTGGGCTGGACATTGAACACGCTATGCAACGCCATCAGTGGCAGGTACTCACCGCGCACATGCACCACCTGGCCTTGCCCGCTGATTTCCTTAATGTCTCCCTGGCCAGGCTGCAAGGATTCGCTGATGAAACTGAGCGGCAGGATATAAGTTTGCTCTCCTACGGCAATGGACAATCCGTCCAGTATAGCCAGTGTCAAAGGTAGCCGGATGGAAATGGTACAGCCTTGGCCCTGTTGTGAGGCGATCTCGACACGTCCACCTATACTCTCGATGTTTTTCTTGACTACGTCCATGCCCACACCGCGCCCGGACACATCTGTAACTGCGGCAGCCGTAGAAAATCCCGGTGCAAAAATGAATTGCCAAACATCCGCATCACTCATGCTGTCGCTGACTTGCAATCCTTTTTCGCTGGCTTTGGCGAGTATCCGCTCGCGATTTAGCCCGGCACCATCATCCGACACTTCTATGACAATATTGCCGCCTTGATGCTTTGCACGCAGCGAAATCGTACCTTGCGGGTCTTTGCCATTAGCGGCCCGCACATCCGGCTTTTCGATACCGTGATCCAGGCTGTTACGCACCAGATGGGTGAGCGGATCGCTGATTTTTTCGATTAACCCTTTGTCCAGCTCGGTGCCCTCACCAACGATTATGAGTTGCACCTTTTTGTTAAGTTTGCTTGCGTTGTCGCGTACCACACGCTGAAAACGGCTGAACACAAGGTTGATCGGCAGCATGCGTACCGACATGACCGTTTCTTGCAGATCGCGAGTATTACGTTCGAGCTGCGCCAGCCCATGGATAAAACTTTCATTCGACGCCAGATCCATCTTGGATATAGTTTCCACCAAGATGGCTTGGGTAATCACCAACTCGCCAACCAGATTGACCATCGCATCGACTTTCCCCACGCTGACGCGGATCGAGCTGTCACCCAGGTTTTCAGCGTTCACCTTATCCGCAGTGCGGCGGCCAGGATTCTCACTCCGTGTAACAGCCGGTACAGGCACGGATGTTGGTGACGAGCCCTTTGCCGTTGTAAAAAAACCGTACCCTAGCGTATCTTCAGCCTTAGCCTTGATTTGCTCCAGTCCCTCATAAAATCCGTACCCTTGTCCGTTTTCGACCCCTGACTTGATCGCCTCAGGTTCCAAGAACAGACCATATCCCTGGGTTTCTTCGAGCTTGGTTTTAATTTGCTCCGGTCTCTCAAAAAAACCATAGCCCTGCTGTTCTGCGGAAGAATCTCCGTACAGCGGAGGCGCCTCCAACAGCGTAATGGTCAGTTGTTTCGGTTTCAAAAAGAACGAAAAAATTTCGCGTAATTCCACTTCCGATGCAGTTGTCGTCAGGGACAGCTTTATCGCTTTGGCCATGATTTTCTGATTTTCAATCCTGCCAATATCGCTCAAATTTCCCAACAGATTATCGAGCTGTTTTTTACTGGGAAAGGCGGCAGACGTATTGGCAAACCGTATTTGGTACGTATGCAGCTGCGGAAGAGTTGCATCAGCACTTGGGCGAGTATCTGGCACCTTTCCCGTTACCGGGATACGCTCAGCCTTGTCAGCGGTCAATCGTTCCAATTTAACGCATAGTTCAATTGATGCTTGGATATCGGCGTTGCCCCCGCTCTGGTACGCGCCCAGTATCTCGCGCAGCAAATCGGCTGCTTGCAAAAATGCATCCACCATTTCAGCAGTGATGGCGACTTCTTTTTTACGTATGCGGTCGAGAAGCGTCTCCAAAATATGCGTTAGTTCGGTCATGTCGGTGAAACCGAATGTACCGCTACCGCCCTTAATGGAGTGTGCCGCGCGAAAGATGGCGTTCAGTTGATCCGGATCCGGCGCATCCAGATCAAGCGTGAGCAACAGGCTTTCCATACTCCTGAGGTGCTCGTCTGTCTCCTCAAAAAATGCCTGATAAAACTGGCTCATGTCGATGGACATTAGGCTTTTTCCTGGTTTTGCGGTGGGGGAAAATCTTGCAGGCACATAAGCCAGAACCAAGACTTTTTCAGTTGTCGCTAGCCGATCACTTTGCTGACAACTTCCAACAATTTATGCGGATTGAAAGGCTTGACCAGCCAGCCCGTCGCACCAACTGCTTTGCCTTGCGCCTTCATTTCATCGCTGGATTCGGTGGTCAACATTAGAATCGGCGTAGCCGCAAATTTCGGCAAACTACGCAACGTTTTGATCAAGGTCAAACCATCTATCTTGGGCATATTCTGGTCGGTTAGGATAAGGTTGATCGTGTCGGCGCTGGCATTGGCCTTATCCAGACCCTCCTGCCCATCGCAAGCCTCAATGACGGTATGTCC
>JBAQWL010000022.1:0-5586 GCA_049298895.1 Gallionella sp. | reverse complement strand
AGAACAGTTAATTTGAGTATTGCAGGTATCCCACGTAAAATCTCAAACGTTGCGGGTGTAGTTCAATGGTAGAACGGCAGCTTCCCAAGCTGCATACGAGGGTTCGATCCCCTTCACCCGCTCCATGACACCTCTAAAAATCCAGATTTTAGTTCCGGCATAACCTGAAGGTTAGCCTACACAGCAACTGCGTTGTATCCCAACTGCTGCGTTGCGGAAAAAATTTCTTGCTTACATATCATCCATATGCGGCGCTGCTAAATTTTTTTCGCGTCTTGCATTTGGGCGAACTCTGAATTTTTAGAGGCGCCCTCCTGATTATTTCAGCGCAACATTCGGCACGCTGACATGTTGGTCGTGCATCACGATGCGCGAGACGAACCAGATCGCCAGCAGATTGCTGGCGATGGCGATGTACCCCACCGCTTCATACCCGACAATCTGTCCTGCGCTGTTGTACGAGATGATGAAGCCCGCCAACATTGAAGCTAATCCACTGGCTAATTGCATTATGGACGCGTTAATTGACATGAAAGTGCCGCGCAGCTTCGGTTGTGCCGCTGAAGTGACAATGGCCATCGCTGGAATCATCCGGCCCGATACCAGCACAAAAAATAGGGTAGTGCAGATCAGCCACAGCCACAACGGTGCGGTGCCAATTTGCGTCACGACAAACAACGGCAGCAGGGCGGCGATAGCGACTATGCGGTAGATTCCGACTTTGCCATGCAGGTCTGCAGTGTGTCCGATCAGCCGTGCGGTGACCAAGGTTGCAGCCCCACCAGCCAGATAAATGAGCGGGATGTCATGTAGCATGATGCCCACATTGCTGACGGCATAGATGGTGATGTAGGGGATTACCGTGAAACCGGAAAAAATGATCAGAGCAGAAAACAACAAAGTGCGCAAATGGTTAGCATCGCGCAACACAGCAAACATATCCACGAAAGGGTGGGCGCGCTTCTGGGCGCTGATGTGATGGCGCAGTTCAGGCAAAACACGCAAACCAACCAGCATGAACAATACTGTCAGTATCGCGATTAGGATGAACGGCGCACGCCATTGAAAAAGGGTGGCCAGCCACAAGGACAACGGTACGCCGGCAACGGTGGAAAATGAAAATGCAGTCGACACGATTCCACTGGCTTTTGCGCGCCGTGCAAAAGGTATGACATCACCCACCATGGTTTGCACCATCGCGCCCATCACCCCACCAAACGTACCTGCCAAGCCGCGTGCGATGAGCAGCGTGGCATAACCGGGAGCCAACCCACATGCCAGTGTTGCCAAGCCGAACAGCGTGAACATGCTCAGCAGCATGCGCTTGCGCTCAAACCGATCTACGAACGTAGCGGCAAGCAAGCCAGACACTGCGGCACTAAAACTGTAAGACGCGACCAGTAGGCCGAACTCATGCGTGCTGATACCGAACGCATCTATCAAGATAGGCCCGAGCGGCATCATGATCATGAAATCGAGGATGTGGCTGAATTGGATGCCGGCAAGGGTCAGCAGCAGATAACGCTCGCGTTGCGGAGTGAGGGTGGGTTGCACTTGCATTCATGTTGATGAAGATGGGGGAGTAATTCTAACGCTTTGAATCCCCAACAAGAAATTTTGCGAGTTTTTGCCTTACGGCAAAATACCTGCTTACACCATTTCCTGCTTAAAGCGGTGTTAAAATCCGCACCTGAATTTCTGTATTCCATCATGCCGCAACCTTCTTTCGTCCATCTGCGTCTGCACAGCGAATATTCCATTTCGGATGGCATGCTGCGTGTGGACGAGGCGGTCGCTGCGGCAAGAAGCGATGCGATGCCGGCACTGGCGCTGACCGACCTGAGTAATTTTTTCGGCCTGATCAAATTCTACAAGGCGGCACGCAGCGCAGGTATCAAGCCTATCTCCGGTTGCGATGTGTTCATCACCAATGATGCCGACCGTGATCGCCCATACCGTTTGTTGCTGCTGTGTCAGTCTGATGCAGGCTATCTGCTGCTGTGCCGTTTGCTTACGCGCGCCTATCTGGAGAATCAGTATCGTGGCCGAGCTGAATTGCGCCGCGAGTGGTTTCATCACGGCACCGATGGTTTGATCGCCTTGTCCGGCGCGCATCTCGGCGATGTCGGTGCTGCGCTGTTATCCGGCAATGCCAAGCAGGCTAAAAAGTTCGCGCAGGAATGGGCGGGCTTGTTCAATAATCGCTATTACCTCGAAGTGCAGCGAGCCGGGTTTGCTGACGAGGAGCATTACATTCTTGCCGCGACGCAACTGGCCGCAGAGCTTGGCTTGCCAGTGGTCGCCACCCATCCGGTGCAATTTTTGACCGCCGAGGATTTCAAGGCGCACGAAGCGCGGGTGTGCATCGCCGAAGGCTATGTGCTAAACGACAAACGCCGCGCGCGCGCCTACACCGCGCAGCAGTATTTCAAGACCCAGGCCGAGATGGAGGAGCTGTTCGCCGATCTGCCCGAGGCGTTGCAAAACAGCATCGAGATTGCGCGGCGTTGCAATCTTACCCTCACCTTGGGCAAACCACGGCTACCGGACTTCCCCACGCCGAACGGGGAGGGGCTGGATGATTACTTGCGCGAACAGGCCGTGGTGGGTTTACAGCGGCGCATGAAAACACTCTATCCCGATGAGACCACGCGCGCGGCCAGACTGTCGGAATATCAGCAGCGGCTTGCGTTTGAGACCGAGACCATTATCAAGATGGGTTTTCCCGGCTACTTCCTGATCGTCGCGGATTTCATTCGCTGGGCGAAGGAGAATGCCGTGCCAGTTGGTCCGGGACGTGGCTCCGGGGCAGGTTCGCTGGTGGCATATAGCCTGGGCATTACCGATCTCGACCCGCTGCGCTATGAGTTGCTGTTCGAGCGATTTTTGAATCCTGGGCGGGTGTCCATGCCGGACTTTGACGTGGATTTTTGCCAAGACGGACGCGAGCGCGTGATCGACTATGTAAAACAGAAATACGGCGCGGCCAGCGTGTCGCAGATCGCCACTTTCGGCACGATGACCTCCAAGGCGGTGATACGCGATGTCGGGCGGGTGATGGATTTTCCCTACGGCCTGTGTGACCGACTGTCTAAAGCAATCCCGGTAGAAGGGGTCAAGCCAGTGTCGCTGAAAAAGGCGCGCGAAATGGAGCCAGAAATCTCTGCCATCGCTGAGAGTGAAGAAGGTGTGCCGGAGCTACTGGAGCTGGCCGAACGCCTCGAAGACCTGACGCGCAACGTCAGCATGCATGCGGGTGGTGTGCTGATCGCGCCGGGACAGCTCACCGATTTTTGCCCGCTGTATTGTGCCGACAGCAGCACCAGTGTGGTCAGCCAGTTTGACAAAGATGATGTGGAAGACATTGGCCTGGTGAAGTTCGATTTTCTGGGTTTGCGCACGTTGACTATTCTGGATTGGGCGATGCGCCATGTCACCAGTCTGGCTGGTGGCGTTACACCGTTCGCATTTGAAACCTTACAGCTGGATGATAGCGCGACCTATGAACTACTGAAAAATGCCAACACAACCGCAGTGTTTCAGTTGGAATCGCGCGGCATGAAAGATATGTTGAAGCAGGCCAAGCCAAGCTGCTTTGAAGACATCATTGCGCTGGTGGCTCTCTATCGCCCCGGCCCGATGGACCTGATTCCGGATTTCGTGCGGCGCAAGCACGGCGAGAAATTCGACTACCCTCATCCTGCCATCGAGCCGGTGCTGCGTGAAACTTACGGCATCATGGTTTATCAGGAGCAGGTCATGCAGATTGCTCAGGTCGTGGGCGGCTACAGCCTGGCAGAGGCCGACCTGTTGCGCCGCGCGATGGGTAAGAAAAAGCCGGAAGAAATGGCGCAGCAACGCGAAATATTCATCGCGGGCGCGGCCAGCAAAGGAACGCCTAAGGATCAGGCAGGCAACCTGTTCGACCTGATGGAGAAATTCGCCGGATACGGTTTCAATAAATCCCATGCGGCAGCCTACGCGCTGATTGCCTATCAAACGGCTTATCTCAAAGCGCATCATCCTGCCGCCTTCATGGCGGCGACACTGTCAGGCGATCTCGATAATACCGACAAGGTGCGCACTTTCTACGTCGACACCTTATTACAAAATATTCACGTGTTGCCACCAGACGTAAATAGTTCCTGCTACGTATTTTCCCCTTTGGATGAGCAGACTATCGCCTATGGGTTGGGGGCGATCAAGGGCACCGGTGAGGCGGCGATCGGCAACGTAGTTAATGCGCGCAAAAACGGCCCATTCAAAGACCTGTTCGACTTTTGCCGTCGCGTGGACAAACGTATCGTCAATCGTCGCACGGTGGAAGCATTGATACGCGCGGGCGCATTCGACAGACTCAATGATCATCGCGCCAGTCTGATGGCCAGTGTTGATGCCGCATTGGCGAGCGCCGATCAGCAGGCGCGCGCAGTGAATCAGAACAGCTTGTTCAGCCACGACGAAGCGGATGTAGCACTGATCGAGCAATATGCCGATGTGCCGCACTGGCGCTTGCGTGAACAGCTCGCGCACGAAAAGTCCAGCTTGGGATTTTATCTTGGCGGCCACCCGTATCAGGAATACGCAGGTGAATTGGCCCACTTTATTAAGGTGAAATTGAGTGACCTTACACCGCAATTCGTCGGGCAATCGAATGGCCACGGAAATAGCTCCGGCCATACCTCGCGGCGTGGCATCTCTGTCGTGTTGGCAGGTATCGTCGCGGGGCTGCGCATCCAGCAGACGCGACGCGGACGCATGGCGATTATCACGCTGGATGACGGCAGCGCTCAAGTGGAGCTGACCATATTCAACGAAGTCTTCGAGGCTAATCGTCCGTGGATACGCGAGGATGAATTATTGGTAGTGCGCGGCAAAGCCAGCATGGACGAATATACCGGCAATGTGCGCGTGAGTGGTGAAGAGCTGTTCGACTTTGCCTCGGCGCGTTCCAATTTTGCGCAGCAACTGTCGTTGCGCTGCAACGGTAACGCCAGCGTCGCACAACTCAAAAAATTATTTAGCCCGTATCGCGAGGGCAAGTGCCCGGTGCAGATCCACTACCGTAACGGCAACGCAAGCTGCCAACTCCGTCTGGGCGAGGACTGGCAAGTGACGCTGCATAATGACTTGCTGCGTGATCTGCGCGAACTGTTGCATGACGAGAACGTGAAGGTGGTCTACAACCAGGTGAGTAGTTGAGTGGCTGCTTTTGACACAGGCTGTGTAAAAACTCAAGGGTCTTAGGAAGTTAAGTACTTACTAAAGTGTGCCACAGCGGAAGGCAGCGAACAATATATTTGGCGGCGATCATTCAAGAGTGTTGGCTAGACACAAAAATCATGTAGCTAATGAAACGCTAATAATTGATTGTTACATTAACTATCTCACGTTCCACCTCTCAGAGCGTGAAGTTTTGCTGAACTTGAATAACAGCCGAGCATGCTTTATATCAAGTTCGGCGAATTCAGGAATGAAGTGCAATTTTGAGTAACGCAGGTCAGGTGGGCGGGATGCGGTAGCATCCATGCCTTTTTGACCAGCCAGTCGAAATTACACAAATGAACTACACACACCTCACCCGAG
>JBAQWL010000021.1:0-5459 GCA_049298895.1 Gallionella sp. | reverse complement strand
TCCGTACCCGTATTAAATAAGGGCTGCACTTGCCCCTTTGATGTTGAATTTAACTTGAGCCTTTTACCTTGAACCTTTTACCTGTTTTCTATGAATCTCGATTCTAAAATCTACATCGCAGGCCATCGCGGACTGGCGATAGTGCTATTGTGCGCAAGATGCGACGCTAGGACTACCCTTTTGAATCTGCATGGATAACGGTGTATGGAAACAAGAAAGTTTACCAATACGTTCAATTACACCAGCTATAACCAATCGGCTTGACGTTGTACATTCTGGAGACTATAGTCACCGGTGTGACCATTTAACGTCGAAGGATCATCATGCAGACAATCCAAGCTTCTGAGTTCAAGGCGAGATGCCTCGCCCTGATGGATGATGTAGCGCGCACGGGTGAGGTATTGGTGGTTACCAAAAATGGGCGACCGATTGCGGAATTACGCCCTTATACCGGGGGGAGGCCCGGATCGCCTATTGGTTTGCATTCAGGGCTTGAAATCACAGGTGATATTTTATCGCCGGTGGAGGATAGCGCATGGAAGGTGCTTGAGTGATCGTTCTGGATACCCATGCGCTACTGTGGATGGATCGCAACGACGCGTCCTTGGGGTCACAGTCGCGCCGCCTGATTGAAGATGCGTGGCGGACGGATACTGTCGCCGTGAGCGCAATCAGCTTTTGGGAAGCAGCGATGCTTGCGCAGCGCGGGCGCATCGTACTGCCGGTGGCACTGGAGACTTGGCGCGCAGAATTGTTGCAAGCGGGTGTTCAGGAAATCCCCATCAATGGGCGCATTGCCCTGCTGGCAACCTCCTTTCATGATCTACACCGAGACCCAGCTGACCGCTTTATCGTTGCCACCGCTATGCATCACGGCGCATTGCTGATTACCGCTGACAGTAAAATTCTTGAGTGGCAGGCCGATTTGGCCAGCCAAAATGCGAGTGCCTGAAGGATTGATGGCAACCTCAGTCCTCAGCCCTGTTTTTTTGGCCCCTTGCCCCTTGAACCTTGAACCTTAATTACCCATGAATCCTGATTCTAAAATCTACATCGCGGGCCATCGCGGTCTGGCTGGCAGCGCGATTACGCGGGAATTGCAGCGGCAGGGTTACACCAACATCTGCCGTGCAGTTCATGAGAAAGGCGTTGGGCATCGAGTTTTATGGAGCCAGTCGCAAAGCAAATAAGGGCACCTCTAAAAATCTAGATTTCGTCATTCCGGCGAAGACCGGAATCCAATATTTTCAATAAGCTGGACACCGGCCCGACCGTAGGTCAGTTTATCCTGAGCCTGTCGAAGGGCCGGTGTGACGAATTTTTAGAGGCACACATAACATTGATATCGTGCCATCAACTGAGTCGAGATTGCCGAAGTGATAGAATTCGATACGCGCACAGCAAATTGCAAACAAAATGAGGCTTGTCATGCAAACGCTTGTTGAAGTACCGGCCAATCTGCCTGATGCAGCCCAATGCATTCCTCAGCAGTTTATGCAGGAAGCCAAATTGGCAATGGCGATCAAACTATACGAAATGAAAAGATTATCATCAGGCATGGCTACATCGCTTGTCGGAATGAGCCGAATGCAACTCCCAGGTAAACTGCATAGGTATGGAGACCCCGTAATTGACCTAGATGAAAGTGAGCTTGCAGAGGACACCACCAATGCCTGATCAAGCCAAAGTGGTTGTCACCAACACCACGCCGAGCAAAGCGTTGACCTCTGTCATGGACAATGAAACCGCCAATGCGATGCGTGCCTTTATTGAAAAGGTGGCGAGCCATTATGATCTGGCAGGCGCCATTCTTTTCGGTAGTCGGGCGCGGAAGACACACCGGCCGGACAGTGATGCTGATGTGGCCGTGCTGTTACACGGACGTCCCGGCAAGTTTGTTTCGACAAAACTGGCTATGGATGATCTTGCCTATGATGTCCTTTTGGAAATAGGCATCCGCATCCAGCCACTCCCGATCTGGGAAGAAGAATGGAAACATCCCGAAACATATTCTAATCCGCGCCTGCTCTACAACATCGAGCGAGAAGGAATTTGGCTGTGAAGGTTCAGGAACTATTGGAGAAAGCTACACGGGCAGCTTCATCTGCCAAGCTGCTGCTCGACACTGGGGACACGGATGGTGCGTGTAATCGTGCCTATTACGCCATGTTTGATGCAGCTCGCGCAGCTTTGCTGGCATCAGGAGCACCGATTGGGTCCGAGGTTGCCAAAACACATAGTGGGCTGATAACTGCTTTCAGCTTGCACTTGGTCAAAACGGGTCATGTTTCAGTGGAACTTGGCAAGGCATTTAACAAGGTCGAGGATCTGCGCTTGGTGGCCGATTACAAGGGCGACCCAATCGAAACGGAAGAAGCAGCGTGGGCAGTACAGCAAGCGCAAAGGTTTGTTCAAACGATGAAGACCACGTATCTGAAAAAAGAATAAATGAAAAGCGTCATTACAACCTCAGTCCTCAGTCCTGTTTTTTGGCCCCTTGCCCCTTGAACCTTATTACCCATGAATCCTGATTCTAAAATCTACATCGCGGGCCATCGCGGTCTGGCTGGCAGCGCGATTACGCGGGAATTGCAGCGGCAGGGCTACACCAACATCGTGACGCGCACCCATGCCGAACTGGATCTGGAAGACGCGGTTGCTACCCGGAAATTCTTCGAACAGGAACGTCCTGAAATCGTATTTCTGGCTGCTGCTAAGGTTGGTGGCATTCATGCCAACAACACCTACCCGGTGGATTTCCTGATGAGCAACCTGCTCATCGAAGCCAACATTTGTCGTGCAGCGCATGCAACCAACGTAGCTCGCCTGATCTTCTTGGGCAGCTCGTGCATCTACCCGCGAGACTGTCCGCAGCCGATCAAAGAAGAATACCTGCTCACCGGCCCGCTGGAGCCCACCAATCGTCCTTATGCGCTAGCCAAGATTGCCGGTATCGAAATGTGCTGGTCGTACAACCGCCAATACGGCACCAAATGGTTGGCTGCCATGCCCACCAATCTGTATGGTCCCGGCGACAACTATGATTTGAATAACTCTCACGTTTTGCCCGCCTTGATTCGCAAGCTCCATCTGGCGAAACTCGCGCAAGCAGGCGACATTGAGGGTATCAACCTGGACGAAGCAACCCACGGCCTCATCCCCGCCGACCTTAAAGCCAAACTCCTTGAGTCTTGTACCTTGCACCTAGCACCTGAAGTTGTTTTATGGGGTAGTGGCGCACCCAAACGCGAATTTCTGTATGTGGACGATCTGGCCAATGCGCTGGTATTCCTCGCCACCCTGGACGAGAAACACTACAACGCCTTGGTCGAACCATCGAAATGCCCGCTGATCAATGTGGGGACGGGTACCGACCTGACGATACGCGAACTGGCTGAAACAGTAGCGCGCGTGGTGGGCTATACGGGCAAGTTCGTTCAGGATGCATCCAAGCCGGATGGCACAATACGAAAGGTGATGGACGTATCAAAAATCCGCAATCTGGGGTGGACACCAAAGGTTGATCTAAAAGAAGGAATTGATTTGGTTTACCATAGTTATCTAGAAGGCCTGAAACGATGAAAAACACAGCCATTGGTTTCGGTTATGTGGGCATGGATTGCCACGAATAATTTAAGTGCTAGAAATTCAACCTATCACCTACCTCCTAAGACGTCTCTGGCGCCACATTAGCCTACGGAGGCGCGGGCAGTTTGTTTTGTTGCTATCTTTGACAATACTCAGCTCCTTTGCGGAAGTCGTTAGCCTTGGTGCTGTTTTGCCCTTTATTGGTATCATTACCCAGCCGGAAAAGGTGTTCGATTCCCCCTCAATGGCCGGTATTGTGCAAGCACTTGGTATCACATCGGCTGCCGATTTGGTGTTACCCCTCGCCATCGCATTTGCGATGGCAGCCTTGGTTGCAGGCGGGTTGCGCATGCTTTTGCTGTGGGTCAGCATTCGACTCGGGAATGCCACAGGTGCAGATATTAGTATTGAGGTTTATCGTCGAACGCTCTATCAGTCCTACAGTGTGCATGTAGCCCGTAGCAGCAGCGAAATCATTAGCGGAATTACGCAAAAGGTTGGCACTGCCACAAGTGTGTTGATATCGGTGGTGACGGTAGTCACCTCGGCGGCACTGTTTGCTGCCATCATGATGACATTGCTCGCAGTTGATCCAATGGTGGCGATCATTGCAGCGGTTAGTTTCGGGACCGCCTACGGAATTATCGCTTGGCTAACCCGTCACCGGTTGGTGCGTAACAGCCAGCGTATTGCACAAGAACAGACTCATGTCATCAAGGCACTACAGGAAGGTCTCGGTGCCATTCGTGATGTGCTCTTGGATGGAGCTCAGAACGTTTATTGCGATGTATACCGTAGTGCCATCTTGCAACTACAGCGCGCGGGGGGCGAGAATACCTTCATAAATCAAGGCCCACGCTACGCCATGGAGGCACTGGGCATGGCGCTGATTGCTGTTTTGGTACTGGCCTTGAGCTACCGCCCGGGCGGTGTGGCTGCAGCGTTGCCAATACTGGCGATGTTGGCCCTAGGCGCGCAACGGCTGCTTCCGCTGATGCAGCAACTCTATGGAAACTGGTCAGTTGTGGCCGGGAGCAAGGCTGCACTGATTGACGTGCTTGGCTTGCTTGATCAGCCCTTGCCGGCAGAGGCCAGCCAACCGGAGCCTGCACCACTCGCGCTGAAGGACTCCATTAGTTTCGACAACGTTCGCTTTCACTACGGGAGTAACGGCCCTTGGGTACTGGATGGAATAAATCTGGTAATACCCAAAGGTGCAAGAATCGGCTTTGTCGGCAGTACCGGCAGCGGAAAAAGCACAGCGCTCGATTTGTTGATGGGGCTTCTCGAACCAACGCAGGGGAAAATTCTGGTGGACGGGCAACCGGTCAGCCACGAACTTCAGCGCGCATGGCAACGCACCATTGCCCACGTTCCGCAAAACATTTTTCTGGCCGATACCACCGTTGCGGAAAATATTGCGTTTGGAATACCACCTGATCAAATCAATCATGAGAGAGTGCGTAAGGCTGCCGAGCAAGCTCGGATTGCTGAGTTTATCGAAAGCCGCCCTGAGGGATATAGCGCCATCGTCGGGGAACGCGGCATCCGCCTTAGCGGTGGCCAGCGTCAGCGTATCGGTATTGCCAGAGCCCTTTACAAACAGGCAAGTGTTCTGATTTTTGACGAAGCTACAAGTGCACTTGACAGCAACACTGAGTTGGCGGTGATGGGGGCCATCGAAAATCTTGATCGTGATCTAACCATTCTGATTATTGCCCACCGCCTCAGTACCCTTAAGAATTGCGACACGATTGTGCGGTTAGACCACGGAAAAATAGAGGTGCAATGTACCTATGAGCAACTGTTAAATGCTGCTTCAAGTCCAAAGTGAAAAACTTATCAAAGAATATACTCGCACAATTTGCAAA
>JBAQWL010000020.1:0-3275 GCA_049298895.1 Gallionella sp. | reverse complement strand
GATTAATGGTGCGCGGCTAGAGATGGGGCGAGAGCCTATAGTGTGGTGGGCGTTGGCTGCCGCGTTTGGTTTCATGCTGGTGCTAGTGCTGGCAGCGAATTTGTTTGCAGACGCAGTGCGTGATGCCTTTGATCCACGCTTGAATCGGGTCGAGTAATCAAGTGGAATCAATACCAAAAAAGCCACCAGCTTGGTAGTTTAATGTCGCAGACACGCTACTGGTGCCTGCATCAGGGAGCCAGGGACGCCGCTTTTTTAGTTTTCTGCACCTTTATCCACACGGTTTTGCTGCGGAGATCAGTGCAGAGTGCGTATTTCCCCATGTTCTTGGCCGAATACTTCCTGGCGGGATTCATTGGTGGAGCCTGCTCTCCTAAACACTTCATCGAATCCTAAGTTTAAAGACGCAAATGTGCCAGAGCACATGGGGTGATTCTGCACTGCCTGTCGTGGTTATATCGGCAAAACGGCAGCCTCAGACAGGGATTGCCGTCTGCGACAGGGTAGGTAAAGCCTGATAGAATCGCGCCCTTGGAATATTTGATCAACTTTATACATTGTCTGGAGAAAGAAGCATGGCTGTAGAACGTACCCTGTCGATTATCAAACCCGATGCCGTGGCCAAGAATGTCATCGGAAAGATCTATACCCGTTTTGAAAATGCAGGGTTGAAGATCATCGCAGTTCAGATGCGCCACCTGACCCGTGCCGAGGCGGAAGGATTTTATGCGGTGCATCGCGCCCGCCCGTTTTTCAAAGACCTGGTGGATTTCATGATCTCCGGCCCAGTGATGATCCAGGTGCTGGAAGGAGAGGGTGCGGTTCTGAAAAACCGCGACTTGATGGGCGCTACCGATCCAAAGCAGGCCGATAAAGGTACCATCCGTGCCGATTTTGCGGACAGCATCGATGCCAATGCCGTACATGGTTCGGATTCTGCTGAAAACGCGACTAACGAGATCGCCTATTTCTTTCCAAAAAAGAACATTCATTCACGCTAAGAGTTAATAATGCAGCAAAACCTCCTCGACTTTGATGCGCAAGCACTGGCGGCTTTCCTCACGGAAATGGGCGAGAAGCCTTTCCGGGCGCGCCAACTTATGCGTTGGATATACAAGGTCGGGGAGCCCGATTTCGCGGCGATGACCGATATTGCGGCAACATTGCGCGATAAGCTCGCGCAATGCGCTTGCATCGCACCGCCGAAGGTCATGCGCGAGGAATTATCAGATGACGGCACACGCAAGTGGTTGCTGGATGTGGGTACCGGCAATGCCGTAGAAGCGGTTTATATTCCCGAGGCAGATAGAGGAACCTTGTGCGTTTCCACCCAAGCCGGGTGCGCGCTGAACTGCACATTTTGTTCTACCGGCAAGCAGGGTTTCAATCGCAATCTCAGCGTGGCGGAGATCATCGGCCAGCTGTGGTGGGCTAATCACCAGCTGGGCCGGAACACGGAAGGTCTGTGGCCGATCAGCAATGTGGTGATGATGGGTATGGGCGAGCCATTGCTGAATTTCGACAACACTGTTAGCGCGCTGCGTCTGATGCTGGACGATCATGCCTATGGTTTGTCGCGCCGCCGCGTCACGGTATCCACTTCCGGCATCGTGCCGGCGATGGACAAGTTGCGCGATGAGTGTCCGGTGGCATTGGCAGTATCCCTGCATGCGCCGAATGACAAATTGCGCGACGAGCTGGTACCAATCAACCAGAAGTATCCGCTCCAGCAGCTATTGGCTGCCTGTCGGCGCTATCTGGAGCGTGCGCCGCGCGATTTCATCACTTTCGAATATGTGATGCTGGATGGTGTGAATGACTCGGTGCAGCAGGCACGCGAACTGGTGAAACTGGTGTGCGATGTGCCATGCAAGTTCAACCTGATCCCGTTCAATCCGTTCCCGCAAACGCAATATCGGCGCTCAGGTCCGGAGGCAATCCAGCGTTTCCGTGATGTGCTGATGCAGGCTGACATCATGACCACCACACGCAGGACGCGCGGCGACGACATTTCCGCAGCGTGCGGGCAGCTGGCCGGGCAGGTGCAGGACAGAACCAAACGAACCAAGCAGCTTACAGTGGGAGCAGTATAAATGAATGGCCGAGGTGGAATAATGAGTAAATTGATGACCCTGTCGTTTGCGTTATTGATTTTGGCTGGCTGCGCCACGTCTTCCAAGAATTCCAGCAATAGCAAGAGTGCCATAGTCCATACCGAATTGGCTGGCCTGTATTATGAGCGTGGTCAATTTGGCGTTGCATTGGAGGAGATAGATCAGGCTTTACAGGCTGATAGAAACTACGCTGCGGCCTACAGTGTGCGCGGTCTGGTGCATATGTCGTTACGTGATGACAAGCAAGCTGAAGAAGATTTTCGGAAAAGCCTGAGTCTCGACAAGAATGATTCAGATACACATAACAATTATGGCTGGTTCCTGTGTCAGCGCAACCGTGAGAAGGAATCTATCCCGCATTTTATGGCGGCGTTGAAAAACTCACTGTATCAAACTCCGGCACTCGCGTTTCTGAATGCCGGGCTATGTTCTAATAAAGCCGGAAACAACAAGGATGCCGAGGAGTTTTTGCAGCGCGCCCTAGCCGCACAACCCGGTATGCCACAGGCACTATTGGCTTTGGCTGAAATGAGCTTTGCAGCCGGGGATTATTTTGTAGCCAAGAAATATTTGGCTGGCTATTCGCAAGGCTCAGATAATCTGACTGCTGAGCAACTCTGGCTGGCAGTGCGTATTGAGCGCAAGGTTGGTGACCGTAATTCCGCGGCCAGCTATGCGATGCAATTACGTAAGCGGTTTCCAGATGCACGTGAAACTCAATTGCTTTTACAAGGCGAATGATGGAAGAGCATGCTGGAAATAACCCAGGGCAACCCGGACTTTCAAAAGTGACACCACCAACCTCACTAGGGGCGACTTTACGAGAGGCTCGTGAGCATCTTGGATTGAGCGTGGTGGATGTGTCCAATCAGATCAAATTTGCACCGCGCCAGATTGAGGCGCTGGAAGCGGATGATTTTCAGCATTTGCCTGAAGCAGCGTTTCTGCGGGGGTTCGTGCGCAGTTACGCTAAAATTTTGCAATTGGATCAGCAGGCCTTGCTAGCTACGCTTCCGCAGTCCAGTGGAGTTTCTGTGGAGTTGGGTTCGGCTCTGGCGCCAGTTGGTGAGCCGTTGCCTGATGCCGGTTCCCAGAAACGTAAGGATTTGATCTGGTTGGGTGCTGCTGCGTTACTGGCCGTGATTGCGGGCAGTGTAGTGA
>JBAQWL010000019.1:0-3761 GCA_049298895.1 Gallionella sp. | reverse complement strand
CTGTATCAGCTTGATGATTCCAGCGGGTTGATCGACTGCCCCGGCGTGCAGGCGTTTGGACTGCACCACTTGCACTTCGGCCGGATAGAACAGGGATTTGTGGAATTCGCGCAATACCTCGGCCAGTGCCGCTTTCACGACTGCCGTCACCTGTATGAGCCGGGCTGCGCATTGCGTCATGCGGTGGAGGTGGGGAAGATAGATGCACGCAGGCTAGCCTTGTTTCAGCGCATCACTGCTGGACAGCATTGACTTTATAGCCGTGCGCTGGGTAGCTGATGTAAAAAGGCCGTCCAATGGACGGCCCTTATTGTGCTCGGTTACCAACACTTCGTTCAGTATATTTACTTGTTGTGGCAGGTCAAACAAACGGCGCTGGCGTTAGTGTTGTTTTTCCGTAAAAAGGTCTGTATGAACACACCTCCACCGCCAGGCACGCCATGCGGGTCATGACAGGAAGCGCACTCAACTTTACCGTCATAAGTGCGTATCTCAGCCTTTTCCATTTTGCCGTCCCCATCATCGAAGAAATTCGACGTGCCTGACACACCCGCAGGGGTAAAAAAATCGGTACCCGGGCCATTGGGCGGGTAGGTGACCCCGATCGGGTGGTCATTCCTCAAATCTGTGCCGAGGTTGAACAGGCGGAAATCAGGGCCTTCTGAACCGGTTGTGACAGCCGCAGACCCCACCGGGGAGTGGCAAGTCAGACAGCCAATCGTATCATTACCCTGGCCGTTACCCAAGTATTCGCCAGCGGGCAACGTCACCCCCGGAAAACCCGGGAAAAAAGGCGGGATCGGCGCGATGGGGGCTACTATTACGATAGGACTCGAAGAAATAACGCTGTTCAAGCCGCGATGGAGAGTTGTATCCACCCCGGAATCGTTATTCCAACTATCAAGGAAAAGGGCATTTGAGGTGGTGTCCTGGCTGTTCAAACCCATGCCCGAACCGGGCATGTTGATGACGGAGTCGATGGCGGTCTGGCCATCGTGACAGGACAAACAGGTTAACGAAGCCGCACCCGGCGTGGATGTCACCGCTTGGGTCAGCGAACTGGTGCCCAGCTCGTCGTAAGTTTGATAGTTGGTGACCTTGATGGTGCGGTTCCACAGCGGCAAAGCCGGGTTCGAGATTCCGTTTGCCGTCAGGTTGGCGGCGTGCGGGGTATGGCAGTAAACACAAACCTCTTTATACTGATTGCGGGAGTGACCGTGAAAACCAGGCCCAACGATTGTGTTAGTCGAGTGGCTCAAATTGTGGCGCGTGTTGGCGATGCTGCCGGTGTTGGTGTAACCGGAAGGAAATGTCGCCGCACTAGCGAACTGGGGAAAAACGATCCCCGCAAGCACTACCACAAGCACTGCCACAAGCTTGGAATTGGTAAGGTACAATCGACCACTGAAATGAGTATTCATAACTCTTGGACCTCAATTGTAATTATAATTGTCTGCCTTTTGGTCGGTTGGCATAAGAGCAGAACACAGAGCGAGGTTTCCAACGTCCCCACTCACTGTCCTGTACTTTAGTACAACTCGCGTGAGAATCAAGCACTTTACGTGCCAATTAGCAAGTTACTGATTTATAGAGGGAGTGGTGATCGGCTTTAGATGCCGCCTTCCCAATAGCAGGAATATCCTGCATAAAATTCCTGAATTCGGCATTTTCTGTACATCAGTGAACACGACTTAGCCGCAAACGAAAAACGGAAATGGCAAGTTGATCAATGCTCATTTTTCAGCCGCTTGCAACATTTGCTGACCCTCGCTGTCGCTTAAACGGCGCAGGACTTCCACCCGGTTAAACAATTGATCCACCACATAGACCCGCCCGGTTTCATCCACGGCGATACCGCTCAACATGCCATATTGCCCCGGGTTGGGCTCTGATGCCCCCTGACCAATAGCCAACAGCAACTGACCGGCGGGATTGAATATCTGAAAATTGTTGAAGCGGGCATCGGAGATGTATATATTGCCCTCATCGTCGACGGCGATGCCGCGCGGCCGAGCAAAATTGCCGAATTCTTTGCCGACATCACCAAAGCTGCGCAAAAAATTGCCGTCCCTATCGAAAGCCTGTATTCGAAAATTCCCTGAGTCCAGTACATAAAGCGTGTCGTCCGGGCCCACCGTGCCTTGCAGCGGAATATTGAATTGCCCGTCTTCGCTGCCGCGGGTGCCGATCACTTGCAGTTTTTTGCCCTCCTTGTCATAGACCACCACACGGTGCTGATCACTATCGTTGTAAGCACGATCAATGACGTAAATGCGCTCACCGTCACGGCTTACCGCCACCCCAGTCGGACGCTCCAGATCTGCCGGGTCACCCACCTCGCGCTGGAACAGCCCGAGGCTGTCGTACACCAGCACCTTGCGTAAACTGGCATCAGCCACATAAATGTTCATTTTCCCATCCAGCGCAAGTCCGGCCGGTCTGGACAGGTTGCCAGGCGTGCGCATACCGAAACGGAAGATTTTGCGGCGCGGCAAATCGAACACGACGATGGTATGCGAGCCAATATCGGTTACGTAAATTCGACCGTTCCTGGCCACGACGGCAGTCGGCTTGCTCAATACCGGCTTATTGGATACTGCTTTAATACCCGTCATCTTCTCGCGCAAGCTGGCTTCCTCGGACACCTTGGCAATGTCAGCAGAGGAACTCAGCGTCGCTTCATAGGCAAAGCGCGGTTGATCGGGCGGCTGCGGCCAGAATAAAGGGCCATCATAGGGTTTTCTCACATCGGGAGCAGCGCAGGCCGCCAGTAGCGAAGCAAAGGTCAGTAAAATAAAATATAAGACAGGACGCATAATTTACCTATGGCTACATGATTGGGTAATGGAATCAAATTCAAGCTACGCTATCCCAGTAAACTGGCCAACAACAGCAGCATCAGAAGCAGCCAAAACACCACCGAGCGCCACACCAGCCCAATGGTGCTTTGCATGAAATCGACATCGGCCTCCTCGCCAGCGCCCAGTTCATGCCTATCGACAGATAAGCCACCTTGCGGTATCGGCATGCCGAGTCGCACGCCCTGTGCGCCAGCTCCGCTGGACAGCAATATTCCCGTCTCGATCTCAGACCAGCTTGCCGCCTGGGTGCGCCAACAGTGAATTGTATCTTCAAAATTGCCGACGATGGCGAATGTCATCGCAGTCAAACGGACTAGTAGCCAGTCTAAATAATAAAATGCGTACCGGGCAAACCCGCCGAGTCCGCCCTTGCCCGAATCGCCACCCATCAAGCCATCCGGTTCGGCTTCACCCGACTGTTCGGACATAAGCAGCGACTTGGCTATCCTCTTTCGGTAGCTGGGTCGAATAGCTAGCGGTTTTGCCATGTGTTCTTCGTACTCGTCTGCCCAATGCTTATTCAAAAACAGCGCGAGGCAATACAACAATACGCCGACTGCGCCGCCCAAACCAACCGCGCTGAACAAAACGAACCACACGATCGCACTGCGATGCGATCAAGGAAAATAAGGTCATATCATCAGAAGAATATCAACAATCAGGTGGCCCTCAACTTAGTATACAACCAGAAGCCGCTCCATTCATTCCATATCCGTCAGCAGAGCGACGAACTTCTCAAGAGTGGTGTCAGACGATCATGCCTGCCGCAACGGTATTGTTGGTAGCTTCATCGATCACGATGAAACTACCGCTGGCGCGATTGCGCTGGTATGGATCAAACACTATTGGAGATTGGACTTTCATCGCCACATGTGCGATGTCGTTCATGTTGAGCACAGT
>JBAQWL010000018.1:0-4067 GCA_049298895.1 Gallionella sp. | reverse complement strand
TTCGAGTACCAGATCGCCAGCTTGTGCCGCAAAGTCTTTTCAGCCACCTGCTCTTCGGGTAAAGGCTGCATGACTTTATCGTGAACAAGTAGCCGGTAGATGTACAAGAGCTTCTCGCTGGCTGAATCGGTAGGCTCGAACTCGACCACGCCACGCCCCTCGGCATATTTCACGCCTGCGAGCAATGCTTCCTTGAATAATTCCGCTTCATGTTTAAGTTTTTTCATGGAGGTTCCCTTCATTGAAGTAACATTCAACAGTCCCGAAAATTGACCCATAATCACTTCGGCTAATCGAGACTTGCTAGCGGCATCGCCTCGCGCTTACTGAACGCCTTGTTTCGGTGGGGGTACGGCTACTTTCCCGGCTCCATGAATAAACACCCAATTTGAATATCGGGTCATGCCCTCGAAATACTTGTCGGCCAACCTGAAATTGGTTTTCTTGATCGGCTGTTCGTCTGACAAGCTATGCACGCCCACTATTCCACCGCTTGGGCCGCGCACCAGACCCCATTTCCCTTCGCGGGTCATCGGATCGGGGAAAATTTTTCTAAGGTACCGCTTGGTGCCCGGAAACCGCGGATCCTTCAGCAGATCCTCTAATTGAACCGGATAGCGCTGTGCCTGCCCGGAAGTCTGCGCATAATACTGACCGATAGCTTGTCGGTACTGGTTACCGATAAAAAGCAACTCCTGTTCTTTTTCCCGCTTGAGTGTTGTATGCCACACTTCACTCACAGCAACCAGACCTATGCCCATGACCATGACCGCCAGCAATACCAGTACATAGGCGGCACCTACCTCACGTGCTTGAGCCCTCCACTTTATCGCATGGCGAGTCCATTTTATAAATTTATAACTTGGATATTGATGGCTTGCTTGGTGCCCCATGTAGCTCGCCTGATGCCTTACCAATCGCTGAACGCAGAGCCATCTGAAGCATTGCCCGGCGCGCCACTCCTAATATCAAACACAACCCCTTTTTCTTGCTCATCTGGCTGAACAATTACCCAAGTGGCAGTACTTTCAGTAACCGGGTCGATAGGCAATCTACGCAAATATTTTTTGGTCACCAGCATTTCCAAAGTATCCGGGTACTTTCCCACATCCCCATAATATTTATCCAAGGCTTCGCGAGTCAGGGCTAGATTTTGACGCAATACGGTCTCCTTGGATTTTTCCAGGCCACCAAAGTATCGCGGCATGGCAATCGTTAACAGCAAGGCTATCACCGCCATTACCACCAGCAATTCGACCAGCGTAAATCCTCTCTGCTGCACTTTCACTCGCATCTGCTCACCAATCCTTGTAGGCTATGCCATTCAACCCCACACCGGAAGAACGCGTATACACATCGTAAACATCTTCCCCTTCGTCAGGTTCATCAGCGCTGCTGCCATAGCTGCGTATCCCCCACTGCTCGTCGGCAGCAGTCGATTCGTCATCCGTATAAAATGGATCTCGTGGGATACGCCGTAGAAAATAGATCATGCTTTTTCCACTCGGACTTCTGGCATCAGTAACCCCATCAACTAGCGTTTTTAAGCTGGGCGGATAACCGGACATAGTCACGGAATGAGCGATGCGCCCCTCCTGCCCGGCGACCAGATATGCATCCAAGGCTCCCCGGATTTCCCGCAGCGCCGAGCGCAACTCCTGTTCCTTACTGCGCTGCACCGTCAGTTCCATCATCGGCAACACCACGCTTGCCATCACCCCCACGATGGCTACTGTCACCAATATCTCTATGAGCGTAAAGCCTGTGTTAGCTCGATGACTAGAAATCACGGTTTCAGCAGCATGTTGTGGGGCTCAGGAACAGCAATCGGATTTACATTCCCTGAAGCATTGGCAGGCGTTATGCTCTTGACAGCGATCTGTGTTTGTGGATTGGCCCCAATCACGTCAAAGTTCAACGTCATAATACCACCTGTCCCCTTCGCACCTTCCTGCCCTATCGGCTGAGTGACATCAATCATAACTTGGCCGCTCTCCGGGTCTATACTCTTGGTAAATGTCTGGGATGCGCCCGTCTTTTTCCAGAAACTCCCTTCCAGCACACCATTCAACCTGAGCGCAGCCGGATCAAAGCTCACCAGCAATGAGAGTCCACTGACCCCTTGGTCCGCTTTGCCATTCAAAGTGAGATTGATCTTCGATCCAACTTTGGCTTGTGCAGGACCCAACCAGGACATGACCAAGTTAGGTATGCCCTCCACCACAGCAGCCGACGCATCAGGCGTTACCGCCGGAACAAGTTGATTTGGCTGAGGCTGAGGCTGAGGCGGTGCTGGTGGCGATTGAAACTGCGCAGGCTGCCTGGCTGACTTACCGGCATCAATTACTGATTCATCACCGATGGTTTTGAGACTGATAGGCGTGCTGCGCAGCGACGATTCCGTGCCGGTCCAGAATTCAATTTCGCCTGCATCTGGCAATCGCACGTTACCTACGATACGTGGAGTAATAGAGAGAATAATCTCGGTCTTTTCAGTATCATCTTTTTGGCTTGAGAACAGCCGCCCCAACACCGGCAACTGCCCTAGCCCGGGTACCTTGCTGGAACTTTGACGGTCTTCATCATTGATCAAGCCTGCCAGCACCTGCGTTTCCCCATCCTTCAGACGCAGCACCGTCGATGCGGAGCGTGTACCGATTTGATAAGCAAGGGTTCCTTCGACGAGAATCTCACGTACGATAGAACTCACATCAAGATTTATCTTGATGCCAACTTCGCGGTCTGCATGTACATCTGGCTCGACCTCCAGCTTGAGCCCCACATCCACATAATTGACACTGCTGCTGCTCGCCGAAGTACCACCGGCAAGCTGGGTCGATTTGGAAATCACCGGCACCCGGTCACCGATCAAGAATTTGGCCTTTTCCCCGCTGCGAACTCGGATGCGCGGGCTAGCCAACACATTGACGTCGCCATCTTGCAGTTTCAAATTCAGCGTTGCATTGAGTGAGTTGACAGCCAAGCTTCCTTCATTGATCTGCCTCAAACCTCTCAACGTCAAGTTAGTAGGCGTACTGACTGAAAGGTGATCGGGTAAGCTGATCCCTAGCTCAGAAAGCTTGGTGCGAGAAACTTCCAGCACTTCAACCTCCAGCATCACCTCTGGATCAGAACCATCTTGATCGGCGACAATCTTTTCTGCCAGACGTATCGCTTCAGGCGTGTCGCGCATTATTAAAGAATTGGTTTTTTCGTGGACAAACATATCCTTGGTTTTGAGTAAGGACTTGATCATGGTCAGCATTTGCTTGGCATCGGCATTCACAAAATGGAAGCTTCTGATCTTTAACTCTTGATATTCTTTAAGTTTTGATGGGGTATTGGGATAAATAAACACGCTATTTTCGTTGAGTATTTTTTTCTCCAACTGGTTTTGCAACAGGATGATGTCTATCGTATCCTCAACAGAAACATCATTGGAAAAGACTGAAGTCTTGAGATCGGACTTAACATCCCGATCCAGCAGTATATTGATGCCGCTGGTGCGCGACAGCGCCTCGAACACCAACTTTAAACTGGCATCGCGAAACTGCAGATTGACCGGTTTTTTAAATTTTGTTTGTAGCGCTATGGCAGTGGCTTGCTGCCTGGCGATGCGCCCCTCGATTTGCCTTTGCAAAAGTATGGCTTTCCCGTCTTTGGGGTTTTCCAACAACACTGGCTTGAGTGCGTCTTGAGCAGCAACCAGATCACCGCTTTTGAGTAACTCTTCGGTAGACTCAAGTGCGGCAGCATGCCGCTTACCCATCAACAACTCCTCCAGCCCCAGTATTGCACGACTATTTACTGGATCAAGCGTAAGTACCTGCCCGAACACAAGTTGCGCATTATCGTGCCGCCCGGCAGCCTTTTCGCTATTGGCATTGGCAATTAAACGATTCAACGTTTTATCAAGACTGCTAAGGTAGTCGGCACGATAGGCAGCATCGCCAGGTTTTGCAGCGCTGGCAGCTGACAATTTCTTAAGGCCTGCTTCATACTCTCCCTTCTCCATCAGAGACATGCCATCACGGTTTAGCCTGTATTGAGCACAGGCCGTTAGCGTC
>JBAQWL010000017.1:0-15199 GCA_049298895.1 Gallionella sp. | reverse complement strand
GCATCGGGATAAGTCGGGATCCCTTCGTACATCAATTGCGTCGCACCTACTGCCAGAGGGCCGTAGGTGACGTAGCTGTGGCCGGTGACCCAGCCCACATCGGCAGTACACCAGAAGATGTCGGCAGGTTTGTAATCGAACACCCATTGCATCGTCAGCATCGTGCCGAGCAGATAGCCGCCACTGGAATGTTGCACGCCCTTGGGCTTGCCGGTGGAACCGGAGGTATAGAGTATGAACAGCGGATGTTCAGAGCCCACCCATTCCGGTTCGCAATGGGTGGGCTGCGAGTTGAACAGGTCATGCCACCAGATGTCCAGGTCGTCGTCCCAATCGACATCGTTGCCGGCACGGCGATAAACGATGATGCTGTGCACGCTTTTGCAATTGCCTAGTGCGAGCGTCTCATCGACGATGGGTTTCAGGGGAATCAGTTTGCCGCCACGCATCTGCGCATCGGCGGTGATCACCGCGCTGGCCTGTGCATCGGTGATACGCTCGTGCAGGCTCTTGGCGGAGAAGCCACCGAATACCACCGAATGAATTGCGCCGATGCGGGCACACGCCTGCATCGCCACCACCGCTTCGATGCTCATCGGCAGATAGATAACGACACGGTCGCCTTTCTTGATGCCGCGCGACTTTAAACCGTTGGCGAACTGGCTGACGCGTCCATGCAATTCGCGATAAGTTATCTTCGATACCTTGCCGTTGTCTGCTTCAAAAATGATTGCGATCTTGTCCGGCTGGGTGGCGAGATGCCTGTCCAGGCAATTGTAGGAGACGTTCAGTTCGCCGTCCTCGAACCACTTGAAGAAGGGTGCCTTACTCTGATCCAGAACTTTGGTGAATGGTTTTTTCCATTGCAAGGTTTCGCGCGCCTGCTTGGCCCAGAAGCCCTCGTAATCCTCTACCGCCGCATCGCACAGGGCTTGATAGCCAGCCATGCCGGCCACGTTGGCCTGCTTGACGAATTGAGCGGATGGCTCGAAAATGCGCTGTTCATTCAATACCGATTCGATGTTTGACATGAAATTTCCAAAGCAGTATTTTTCGTCAGCCCGTTAACTCAGCACCTTGTGCGCAGCGCTGGCCGACATTCCGCGCTTAATTGGTGCATTGAGTCGGCCCAGTGTTTCTTCAAGTGCGCTCAGGCAGAACAGCACGTTGGTAGGGTTACTGGCAAAGCCCATCAAGCCGATACGCCAGATTTTGCCAGCCATGACTCCCAATCCGGCACCGATCTCCAGGTTGTAATCCTTGAGCAGGGCAAAGCGTACTGCGGCGTCGTCCACCCCATCCGGGATGTATATTGAATTCAACTGCGGCAGGCGCTCGCCTTCTTTGACGACGAAGCGCAAGCCCATCGCCTCGACACCCGCCCTCAGTGCCTGATGATTGCGCTCGTGGCGCGCCCAGGCGTTTTCCAGACCTTCGTCCTGCAAAATCACCAGCGCTTCGTGCAAACCATACAATGCATTAATCGGCGCGGTGTGGTGGTAGGCACGCTTGCCGCTGCCCCAGTAGCCCATCACCAGATTCAAGTCGAGGAACCAACTTTGCACCTTGGTTTTGCGCGCCTTTAATTTCTCAATCGCGCGTTCGTTGAAGCTCACCGGGGACAAACCTGGCGTACATGACAGGCACTTTTGCGAGCCTGAATAGATCGCATCTACGTTCCATTCATCCACCTTGAGCGGCGAGCCACCCAGCGAGGTAACGGCATCCACGATGGCGAGACAGTGGTAGCGATGCGCGATTTCAACCAGGGTCTTGACGTCCGACAGTGCGCCGGTGGAGGTTTCTGCATGCACAAAAGCGACCACTTTTGCGTCGGGATTTTTCTTCAGCGCATCTTCCAGCTTGTCAGGGTCTACCGCTGTGCCCCAGGTGTCTTCCACCATGATGGCGGTTGCGCTGCAGCGCTCCACGTTTTCTTTCATGCGTCCGCCAAATACACCGTTCTGGCACACGATCACTTTGTCGCCGGGCTCGACCAGATTAACAAAGCACATCTCCATGCCTGCGGAACCGGGCGCGGAGACTGGCAAAGTAAGTGGATTTTTGGTTTGGAAAGCGTACTGCAGCAATGCCTTCATCTCGTCCATCATCGCGACAAACATCGGATCGAGATGGCCGATGGTGGGGCGCGACATCGCCTCCAGAATGCGTGGGTTGACATCGGATGGGCCTGGTCCCATCAGGGTGCGAATTGGGGGATGAAAAGATTTTATAGTCATGATGGTATAAGTTTAGGTTGTGATTGAAATGGTGCTACAAAATGCTTCAACTGAGGATCATAGCAAAGTATCGCAGTAAGATGGTGGGGAATGAAACTGTTAGCCGGGTAAGTCACTATGGGAGGCGAAACATCCGATTGATGTATGCTTGGTTTAGCGGAAAGGACTGACATTGTGTCAATTTGGTGTGATTTATAGTATGTGTGTGACAGGGAGGGTGGGATGAAAACCACATTGATAACCGGAGCCAGCCGTGGGGTAGGGCTGGAATTTTCCAGGCAATATGCCGCAGATGGCTGGCAGGTATTGGCTTGTTGTCGCCATCCCGAAAAATCAGATGCGCTCAACAAGCTGGTAGCGCGATATCCTGAGTTGGTAAAAATCTATTTGCTTGATGTCACCGACTATATGCAGATCGAGCGTTTGGCACAGGTGCTGGCCGATTACGCGGTAGACCTGCTGATCAATAATGCTGGCATTTACCCTGATTCCGATAAAAACGGCTTCGGCCATACCGATTATGCAGAGTGGGTGCAAACATTCCGCGTCAATACCATGGCACCACTCAAGATGGCAGAGACATTCGCCACACAAATTGCGCGCAGCAAGCGTAAAACCATTGTGACCATTACCAGTAAAATGGGCAGTGTTATGGACAATAGTGGCGGCGGAAGCTATCTTTATCGTTCCAGCAAAGCGGCTGTGAATATGGTTGTTAAAAGCCTTGCCATTGACCTGAAGCCGCTCGGAATCACTGCTGTCGTATTCCATCCGGGTTGGGTTCAGACGGATATGGGCGGGCCGAACGCAATGATCCCCGCAGAACAAAGCGTGTCTTGCATGCGGCAAGAGATCAGCCGACTTACGCTGGCTGACTCAGGAAAATTTTTTGCGTATGATGGCCAGATGATTCCTTGGTAAACACACCTACGTTCCGTAATCTTGTTTTATGAGTTCCAAGCTTGCTGGATTTGCCTCAGTATCAGGCGAATCAACTACTTGAAGGTGGGCAATTCGCGTCACAATGCACAAATATCAACAGCCGGCATGCGGTAATATTCAATAACTTACATTAAAAAGCTTTAACTATACGTAAATGACATCTAAAAAATACTATTCTGATAGTAATCGAGATATAAGCCTAGAATACGGATTCTCGCTCAACGCGCTTTATGATCGTGACGGGCTCATCCGTCTTGATGCAACGTTCCTTGATTTTCTGGGTGAGGGTGATTCAGTGTTGCGTGCGCAACTTGAAGCTGCCCGGCTATCACCAGATGGATTTGTCAATAAAAAGGAAGAATCTGCACTGCTGATCGCGCTGGCGCCTCACCTCGAGGATTTTTTAGCTAAATTATTCGGCATCGAAACGCAGGTGCAGTCACTGGCTTCGCGCCATCATGAGCTGGCCCCGCTTTACAGTTGCAAACGCATGTTCGTGCAGCGCCGCGTACTGTTAAAAATAAAGCCTGAAGAAGCCGCGACCATTGACGGCCCTGCACTTGAAAAGCAATTGACAGTATACTTAGGCGCTCCGTTTACCGAACTGTCCTTCGCTCGGGGGGTTAATCACTGGTTGTTGGATGAAGTAGTCCATGCCGACGAATTACTGCTTGCCACCCGTTATGCAGCCTGGGCAGTGCAAACTCCGGCCGGACGCGAGCGGCATCACAGAGGTATCTTGTTCAAGGCACCAGCGAAGTTGGATTTCGAACAACTGGTTCCGCTTGCAACGGTCAACATCGATGGCATCAGCGCCTATCGTCTTGGCGAGGGCCATGCACTGCGCCGTCGGCAAGGGTTTGCGCTGACCGATGCCGGGACCGATCTGACCGGCGCGCTCGATCAGGCTAATTACTGCATATGGTGTCACGAGCAAGCCAAGGATTCCTGCTCTCATGGCCTCAAGGAAAAGTCACCTGCCGATGGTAGCGTTGCTCCTTTCAAGAAGAACATCTTTGGCGTGAAACTGGCCGGTTGTCCGCTCGAAGAAAAAATTTCCGAATTCCATAAGGTCAAAACCAAGGGCCATGCGCTGGGAGCGCTGGCCATCATCGCGGTCGATAATCCCATGGTGGCGGCGACCGGGCATCGTATCTGCAACGATTGCATGAAGTCGTGTATCTATCAAAAGCAACAGCCGGTCGATATTCCACAGGCGGAGACGCGCACGCTCAAAGATGTGCTCGAGCTTCCATGGGGCTTCGAGATCTACAGCCTGCTGACGCGCTGGAATCCTCTGAATTTGCAGCGGCCTTATCCAAAGGCACCCAGTGGGCGTCGCGTGTTGATCGCAGGGATGGGGCCTGCCGGTTTCACGCTAGCCCATCATCTGATCAACGACGGCCATACAGTGGTCGGCATAGACGGATTGAAAATTGAGCCTCTGCCGCCGATGATAGGCGGGGTAGGCGCCAATGGTGAGCGCGTAGAATTTTCCCCGATTAATGACATCGCCCAACTATATGAGTCGCTTGATGAGCGGGTGCTGGCCGGGTTCGGCGGTGTCGCCGAGTACGGCATCACGGTGCGCTGGGACAAAAATTTCCTCAAGTTGATCCGCTTGTTGCTGGAGCGACGCAGCCAGTTTGCAATGTTCGGCGGCGTGCGCTTCGGTGGCACGTTGACCGTGGACACTGCATTCGCTGCCGGATTCGACCACATTGCGTTGGCTAACGGCGCAGGCCGCCCCACCGTGCTCGATATCCCCAACGGCCTGGCGCGCGGTGTGCGCACCGCTTCGGATTTTTTGATGGCACTGCAATTGACCGGAGCGGCGAAAGCGGATTCCATCGCCAATTTGCAAATTCGCTTGCCAGTGGTGGTGATTGGTGGCGGTCTTACCGCCATCGACACAGCCACCGAGTCGTTGGCTTATTATTCGGTGCAAGTTGCGAAATTTTTGCATCGCTACAAAATTCTAGTGGCCGAAAAAGGCGAGGCCGCCGTGCGCGAGCGTTGGACAGTTGAAGAGCGGCAGGTCGCCGATGAGTTCTTGAACCATGCGCATGCCATTGAGGCAGAGCGCAACGCTGCCGCAGCAGCGAAACGAGAACCACGCATCATCGAATTACTGCAAAGTTGGGGCGGTGTCACGGTAGCCTATCGCAAGCGTCTAATCGATAGCCCCTCGTATACGCTCAACCATGAAGAAGTGGAAAAAGCGCTGGAAGAAGGGATCAACTTTGCCGAAGCGCTCAACCCGACGCGTATTGATGTCGATGAATTCGGTGCGGTGTGTGCTGTTCAAATGTCGCATCAACATCGCAGCGATGAAGGTATGTGGAGCGCAGGCGCAAGCATCAAAATCGCAGCGCGTACGGTTTTAGTTGCCGCTGGCACGCAACCTAACACCGTATTAGCGCGCGAAGAGCCCGCGCATTTCAAACTCGATGGTCGCTACTTTCAGGCTTGCGACGAAGACGGTGCGGTGGTACGGCCTGAGCCTGCGATTTCCAAGCCGAAAATCGCGCAAGTGCTGTTGTCGAAACAGTCAGATGGACGCTTCATTAGTTTCTTTGGTGATTTGCATCCTTCATACTTCGGTAATGTCGTCAAGGCGATGGGCGCGGCCAAGCAAGGCTATCCATCGGTTAGCGCGGTGTTGGGCAAGGTGCAACCGGCATCGCCATTATCTGATACGGAATTTCTGGCGAAAATCAATCAAGCGTTGCGTGCCACTGTTCACGAAGTTATCCGGCTCACGCCGAATATCGTTGAGGTGATTATCAAAGCGCCGCTGGCCGCACGGAGTTTCCTGCCCGGACAATTTTATCGCCTGCAAAATTACGAGACCCTTGCGTTGGCAATCGACGACACCCGTCTGGCGATGGAAGGTCTTGCGTTGACCGGCGCATGGGTTGATCCGCAGCGCGGGCTGATTTCCACCATCGTGCTGGAAATGGGCGGATCGGCGGATTTGTGCGCCATGCTCAAGCCTGGTGAGCCGGTGGTATTGATGGGACCAACTGGCACGCCAACCGAAATTCCTGCTGATGAAACTGTCATGCTGGTAGGTGGCGGGTTGGGGAATGCCGTGCTGTTCTCAATAGGGCAAGCATTGCGTGCGGCGGGATCAAAGGTACTTTATTTTGCTGGTTACAAAAAGGCTATCGACCGCTACAAAGTGGCCGAGATTGAGAGCGCCGCCAATGTGGTGATCTGGTGTTGCGACGAGCAATCTGGCTTCACGCCATCGCGGCCCCAGGATCGCAGCTTCGTCGGCAATATTGTCCAAGCCATGACCGCTTATTCAAGCGGTGAACTCGGAACGCAGCACATTCCATTTGCGGATACTGACCGCATCATCGCAATCGGTTCAGACAGCATGATGGCAGCAGTGGCGGCGGCGCGCCACGCGGTGTTGCAACCATATTTGAAGCCGCATCACTTCGCAATCGGTTCAATCAATTCGCCGATGCAGTGCATGATGAAAGAGATTTGCGCACAATGTCTGCAAACTCAAATCGATCCTGCTACTGGCAAGATTACCTACGTTTTTTCTTGTTTCAATCAAGACCAAGCGTTGGATCGAGTCGATTTTCCTGGACTGAAGGCCCGTTTGCAACAAAATTCCGTTCAGGAAAAATTGACCGCGCAATGGATAGATCGCTGCCTGGTACGCCTGCAACTGCGGCGTACTGCGGCTGCATAGAGAGCATTACTCACGCAGCACGGGGAGTTACCATCTCAAATTACTTGCCAGCCGCTTCATTTCCGTGAAGGCAGGAATGACGCAGTTTTGTGCTGAAGGACTATTTGAGTTAATAATAATGGCAGTGCACAGATGCTGGATTTTTGCGACGGCCTTATAAAATAAAAAAGGACACCAGTTGGTGTCCTTTTCGCTATTAATGTTGATTGGTCGTCACTCGATCTTGGCTTTGGCGCGCACTTCTGTAATCGCACTCTGAATAGTTTTCTGTTGCATGCTTTGTTGAATTTGAGGCTTGAGTTCATCGAACGGTGGCACTTGCAGGTCACGCACATCGTCCAGTTTGATGACGTGCCAGCCGTATTGTGATTCCACTGGCACTTTGGTGTATTCGCCTTTTTTGAGAGTGATCATCGCATCAGCAAAAGGTTTTACGAAGTTGCGGGGGATCGCCCAATCCAGTTCGCCACCTTTCTCGGCAGAACCCACATCCTTGGATTTGGTAGCCAATTTATCGAATTTCCCCTTTTTGCCGAGTTGGGTGATGATGTCCTTGGCTTCGGCTTCGCTATCTACCAGGATGTGCCGTGCTTTGTATTGCTTGTCTCCGGCACCCGCTTTCATCTCGTCATATTCCTGCTTGAGTACCTCATCGCTGATCGGATTTTTCTTGGCATAGTCCTGGAGGAATGCGCTGACCAATATGGATTGTTGGGCGAGTTCGATTTGCAGCTTTACCTCGGCATCTTTATCCAGACCAAGCTTTACCGCTTCCTGTGCTAACACTTCGAGGTTGATAATGTCTTCGCGAACTGCTTTGCGCAACTCTGGAGTATCAAGCTGACCTTGTGCAGTGGCACCCTTGACGCCGTGATCAATACGAGATTGAGGAATGGAGACGCCATTTACCAAAGCGGCAGATTTATCCTCGGCAAACGCGGGGTTGATTGCCAGCGCAGCCAATATTGCCATTATTGCCATTATTGCCAATTTTCTGGTGTTGAGTATTTCAATTTTAAACATTGCGAGTCCCCTAAAAAATTATCAAAGTGTGATGATTAAAGTTCATCCGGTGCCTGCGCCTGTATGGTAAGGGCGTGTATTTCATTTTTCATCATTGCTGCCAGTGCTAAATATATCATATGGTGGCGAGCCATCGTATTTTTGCCAATGAACTGTGCTGAAACCATGTTTAGCACGTAATGCCCGCCGCCATCACGCGCACCGGCATGCCCGGCATGTTTCTGGCTTTCGTCGACGATGTCCAACGAGATGGGATCGAGCGAGGCGAGGTGGGCTCGCATGGCTTCTATGCGACTCATGCCGGGAATACTTTATTGAACGGTTGCACGGTAACCTGCTTGTATACACCAGCAGCGACATAGGGATCGGCATCTGCCCATTGCCGTGCGGCAAGCAACGAGGCAAATTCGGCGACAATCAAGCTGCCTGTGAACCCTGCCATGCCCGGATCAATTGCATCGACAGCGGGGAAGGGTCCGGCCAGCAGCAGCAGTCCTTTATCCTGTAAAGCTTGCAAGCGAGCTAAATGTGCCGGTCGCGCTACTTTGCGTTTTTCAAGGCTGTTGGGGGTGTCTTGCCCGATGAAGGTATATAACACTAGTTGCTCTCTTTCTTCTCATCCGCGTATTTCGCCAGCCACACACCCTGCCCCAGGATAAACACCAGCATCAGTGAGGTAAAGCCAAACAGTTTGAAATTCACCCAACTATCGGTAGAGTAGTTGAACGCCACATACAGGTTAATGAAACCGAGCACCGCAAAAAACAAGCTCCAACTCAGGTTAAGTCTATGCCAAGCATGCAGCGGGAGCGCGATCTTCTCTTGCAACAACAGCTTCATCAGATTCTTCTTGAATGCTACGTTCGAAATCAGCAGGATGACGGAAAACACCCAGTACAGAACAGTCGGTTTCCACTTGATGAAGGTTTCATCGTGCAGCAACAGGGTTGCGCCGCCGAACACAGCGATGATGGCAAAGCTCACCCACAGCATCACGTCCACTTTACCATGGCGGAATTTAGTCCAGATGACTTGCGCAACGGTTGCGGTGATCGCCACGGCTGTGGCGATGTAGATGCCCTGGAACTTGAAAGCGACGAAGAATAGGATGACCGGGAATAGATCGAATAGCAGTTTCATGATGGCGGTAAATTTATAGCAGTAAGGAGAGTTGGAATATGGTTACGCGTTACCATCATTCTTTTTTGTCGAGCGTGAGTGCAGCGGAGTTGATGCAATAGCGCAGCCCGGTGGGTTGCGGGCCATCCGGAAATATATGGCCAAGGTGTGCGCTGCATTGCTTGCAGCATACTTCCTCACGCTGCATGCCGTGGCTGGTATCGGTGCGCGAGATGACGTTCGCGGTTTGATGGGGTTGCCAAAAACTGGGCCAGCCGGAACCGGAATCGAACTTGGTGGCAGAATCGAACAAAGCGTTGCCACAGCACACACAGCGGTAAATCCCGGCATCGTGGCAATCCCAATACGCCCCGGTAAAGGCAGGCTCGGTGCCGCATTGGCGGCACACTTGGTATTGTTCGGGTGTGAGCGCATCGCGCCATTCGGCATCAGATTTTTCGACGGATTTACCCATACTATAAAACTTCTCCTGCATGATCAGCCAATCGTGAACGCTCGCCGCGCAGCAATGTAACGTGCCCACCGTATGCCCAGCCTTTGAAGCGATCTACCACATAAGTCAGGCCGGAGCTGCCCTCAGTAAGGTAAGGTGTGTCGATTTGCGCGATATTGCCCATGCACACTACCTTCGTGCCGGGGCCGGCGCGGGTTACCAGCGTCTTCATTTGTTTGGGCGTGAGATTCTGCGCTTCGTCGATGATTACATACTTGTTGAGAAAAGTGCGACCCCGCATGAAGTTAAGTGATTTGACCTTGATCCGTGAGCGAATCAGATCGCGGGTCGCCGCGCGTCCCCAATCGCCGCCTTCATCGTCGGTTTTGTTCAGCACATCGAGATTGTCTTCCAGCGCGCCCATCCACGGGGTCATCTTTTCTTCCTCGGTGCCGGGCAAAAAGCCAATGTCTTCGCCAACCGGAACGGTGACACGGGTGATGATGATTTCAGAATACAATTTATTTTCCAGTGTTTGCAGCAAGCCGGCCGCCAGTGTCAGCAGGGTTTTTCCGGTGCCCGCTTGTCCCAAAAGCGTGACGAAATCTATATCTGGATTCAGCAGCAGATTGAGTACGAAATTCTGCTCGCGATTGCGCGCGGTGATGCCCCAGACATTATTTTTGCTATGCGTGTAATCGGTCAGTGTCCGCAACAGCGCGGTCTGGTCGTTCTGCTCCATCACCACGGCATAAAACGGCGTGGTGTCATTTTCCAGATAGACGAACTGATTGACGAAAAATGCCCCGCACAGCGGTCCCTGGATCTGGTAATAAGTATGTCCTTCCTTCTGCCACGATTTCATGTCCTTGCTGTGGCTGTCCCAGAAGTCACCCGGCAACGGCAGTACGCCTGTGTAGAGCAAGTCAGTGTCTTCCAGCACTTTGTCGTTGAAATAGTCTTGCGCCTCCAGGCCCAGCGCACGCGCCTTGATGCGCATGTTGATGTCCTTGCTGACCAGAATCACCGCGCGCTCTGGCTGTTGTTGCTGTAGGCCGATCACGACGCCAAGGATTGCGTTATCTGCTTTGCCCAACTCCAGATGTTGCGGTAACTCGTGTTTGATGAAGCTGGTTTGCAGGAACAATCGGCCGGTGCAATTTTTGAATGCAGCGGAGTCCAGCGCAATTCCTTCTTCTATCTTGTGCGGCGCATCGCTAACGATATCATCCAGAAAACGGCTGGCCTGCCGTGCATTGCGGGCGACTTCGGTCATGCCCTTTTTCTTGTTGTCCAGCTCCTCCAGCACGAACATCGGCAGGCAGATATCGTGTTCCTCAAAACGGAACAGGCTGGTCGGGTCATGCAACAGCACATTGGTGTCCAGCACGAACAACTTGGTGTCGCTTGTAGTTGCAGCGTTGCCTGATTTTTTGCTTGGGGCAGGGGACATTACGTTCCTTTTAGTTGAGGGTTTTGACGAAATCCAGTACTTCCTGTGCATGGCCATCGGCCTTGAGGCCGCGCCATTCGTGACGCAGTTCGCCATCCTTATCGAACACGAAGGTGCTGCGTTCGATGCCGCGCACTTTCTTCCCGTACATATTCTTCTGCTTGATCACACCGAACAGATCGCACGCCGTTTCATCGGCATCCGAAAGCAGTGGGTAGGGAAGGGCGAACTTGGCCTTGAAATTCTCATGCGACTTGAGGCTGTCGCGCGAAATGCCCACTATCTCGCAATGTGCCTTTTTGAATCGGGCATACAGATCGCGGAATTGCTGCGCCTCGGTGGTGCAACCTGGCGTATTGTCCTTGGGGTAAAAATAGATGACCAGATGCTTGCCGCGCGCGCCGGATAGGCTGAAGGTCTGATTACCCGTGGCAGGCAGGGAAAAATCTGCAACTTTGTTTTCTGACATAAACGGATTCGCTGATAAGGGCTACATTCTTGTCAAAAACCGCGCCAAAGGCAAGCCTCATGATGCATGGACAGGGAATTGCGCCATTCCGGCCCCGGTAACAAGGCGCCAAGCCATTACCGGTATTTCACCAGATCCTCTCCATCGACCACCATCATCCACTGGCCGTCCTGTTGAAAGGGTGGTTCGGACACCTCGAAAGTAGTGGATACGAATGCGATACCAACAGCGAAATCGTTGCCATCGAATCTCTGGATGGGGCCGTGGATCTTGGTCGTGACGCCGCCCTTGACTCTTTCATAGGCGACGCTGCCGTCTTGAGTGATGTGCAAATCCATCGTTGGTGAGCGCCACTCCCCGACGTATGAGGCCTTTTCTGGCGGCACGGGTTTCCCGCAACCGGTAAGAATCGAAGAAGCCAGAAGAACAACCAGGATTCTTTTCATCAGATGTGGAAGATTCAAAGGTGCGCCAGGTAATCCGGCAAGTTGATCCAGCGTCCCGGTCCAGCGTCCCGGTCCAGCCCTTGTGCATCGAATCGATCCCGGCCTCAAAATGTATGTTTTGATACGCGCTTACATCTTTTTGGCGTGCGCAACCAGTTGATCGAGCGCCTTGCCCCAGCCCTCGTGGAATCCCATGTCCGCGTGTTTCTTGCATCCCGCTGTGTCCGCGTGGATGACCGTTGCGGTGTATCTTGTGCCGCCGGTGTGCGCTGCCAATTGTATGCTTGCCGTAAAGAAAAAATCGACCGAGCTTGCAGGAGCGGGTGCTGGACGGAAGCCCGGGGTGAGCGCATTCGTCCAGGTCAGTTTTTCGTTTTTGATCACCGCAAGGTAGCAGCCGAGATTGGGAAATTCCTTTCCTTCGGGAGACAGCATCACGGTGCGGAAGATGCCGCCGGGGCGCAGGTCGATCTCGCAATCTATGGTTTTCCACGGCAGCGGACAAAACCACGGCATGAGATGTTCGGGTTGTGTCCAGGCTTTCCAGACCAGTTCTCTCGGTACATCAACGATGCGCTCGAAAGTGAGATCAAGCTTGGGGTTGAATTTGTAAACGGTATTCACGGCCGTTCTCCTTTAAGTGAGGTTGATGTGTGGGATGCGCGATCAGGCCTTTGCCAGGTCTTCGGCGAGCCGGTCCAGCATCTCGCTCCATCCCTGCTCGGTCCCTGCGCGCTCCTCGACCGATACCGGGATGGCGTGCCGCAGCGTGAGCCTGGTCTTGCCTTCATGTTCTTCGAAGCTCACGGTCACCAGGGTTTCGGCCGGGTGGCTGGCGCTCATGCCGTAGTGCGCGGGAGGGACCGGATTGCCTTGCGCATCCGCAAAACTGTCGGTGTAGACGAGGCGCGCAGGCGCGACGATCTCGCGATAGATACCTATGCCATAGATGTCGCGGCCCTCGGGCAAACGCATGCAGTAGTGAAACTTGCCCCCCGGGCGCAGGTCCACCTTGCAGAAAGGCGTCGTGCAGCCTTTCGGCGCCCACCAGCGCATCAGGTGCCCTGGCTCGGTCCATGCCTTCCACACCAGTTCGCGCGGCGCATCGAAGGTGCGGGTGATGACCATCTCGCGGTCGGCGGTGCTGGGTGCAATATTATTTGTTCTTGCGTCCATTTTTCTTCTCCTTCGTTTGCGGTGTTGGCGGGGTTTGCATGGTTTTCAGATAAGCATCCAGCCGGTCGAAACTCTGTTCCCAGAACTGGCGGTACTGCTCGATGAAATCGGCGGCCTGGTGCAGCGGCGCCGCATTGAGCTGGCAGGGACGCCACTGCGCCTGGCGGCTGCGCGTGATCAGCCCGGCGCGCTCCAGCACCTTGAGGTGCTTGGTCACGGCGGGCGTGGTCATCTCGAATGGCGCGGCCAGCTCGGTGACCGAAGTCTCGCCCGAGGCGAGCCGCGCAAGGATCGCGCGGCGGGTCGGGTCGGCGAGGGCGGCGAAGGTGGTGCTGAGGTGATCGGAGGGCATCTTTAAAGACCTGTCGCTTATTTAACCTGATGGTAAATTACAACGAACAACGGCTGACTGTCAAGAGGCATCCCTGTCGGGGGTGGGGGATTGGTGATAGATTGCTGAGTGTGTATTTATAGCACCGCGTTACATGAACAGGGAAATGCTACCAATGTAGCCTCCGAAGTTGAGAAGTCGGAGCGTTAGCTATTCCTCCGGTACGCTGTGTAAGTCATGCTAGGTTACAATTACTAACAGCCATCAATTTGGTGCAACTAAAAAACAGTTGCATCCATAAGCCATAGAGCCGATAATCCCATGTCGAAAAAAGAAAAACAGAGACAAAAACTATTTGCCAACCCGCCGCCTAAAGATTTTACTTGGGACGAGCTGGTTACATTAATGCGCGGAGTTGGATTTAGAGAAAGCTGTCAGGGTGGATCACATTTCATGTTTGAGCACTCAAACGGATATCGCTTCGGAATGTCGAAAACACATCCTTCCGGAGTGTTAAAAGCATATCAGGTGAGAGATGCAAAAGAGGCACTGATCAACGTTAGCGCTTCATCTGGGGAATAACATGAGTAATGAATTTAAATATAAAGGCTATCTTGGTTCATGCGAAGCCAGCATCGAGGATGGTTGTCTGCATGGGCGCATCTTGTTTATTGATGACCTAATCTCCTATGAAGGCAATACAGTTCCTAAGTTAGAAAGATCGTTCAAAATAGCGGTCGATGCTTACATAGATTATTGCGCCCGAACAGGGATGCCAGCCAACAAACCGTATAGTGGAAGTTTTAACGTTCGCATTGGCTCAGACTTACACAAGGCTGCAGTTCAGTGTGCAAGTCGTAATGGTACTAAGCTTAATGAATTTGTAAAAAAAGCAATCGAAAAAGAGGTCGCACAAACTGCCAGCCCGCAAGAAGTAGTACGCCACGAGATTGTCGTAAATCATGTCACCACTCATGAGCAACGTACCGTTGAATTGCCCTATGCCGTTAAGGAACCATCATGGCAACAAAACCAAGAACCACAGCGAAAACCTCATTAGAAATAACGCTGGATGCGACACGGCTAAAAAAACTAGCTGTTGAAGTACTCATACCGCCAGAAAAGTCGGTGAAGGGGACGTTGAATATTTCATTCAAAGTTTCCCTATTCCATACCCTCGATGAGAGTCGCTTGGTGATTCTCCTCGGGATAGATGGGAGTGGGCTGTCAGGTGATGAAGGAAAAGTTGCATTTACTGTTGATGCAGCTATTGAAGGCTTGTGTACACTATCGCGCAAACCCAAAGAGGGAGAATTAGTTGGACGTGAACCCTATCTGGCAGACTATCTTGTTCCTATTTTGTCTGACATGATTGAGACAGTACTTACAAAATCTGGTTATCTTGGAGTTTCGCTCCCAAGAAGTTTTCCTAATAAACCAGTTATTGGTACCCCAAAATAGTATCCGGATTCCAGTCCGCAAACTCCCTACAGTCCCAAAAATTGGGGTCACATCGTCCCCATTACTTTGGCGGTTCCAGCGGCTGCATCAAGTGTGCAAAGGCGCCGGTGGGATCAGCGACTATGCAGATTCGGCCGACATCCGGTACATCTTGCGGCGGAACCACGACGCTGCCGCCGAACGCAGGCGCCAGTCTGGCGCATGCATCGACATCCTTTACCGCGATATACGAGTGCCAGAACGCTCCTTTGGTCGGCGTATCAGGGGTGGGGTTCATCATTCCGGCAACATCCTGACCGTCTTTCTGAAACAGGGTATAGATACCGTACGGTCCTGCATCGGTCTCCTTGCAGGTCCAGCCAAAAAGCCGGCT
>JBAQWL010000016.1:0-3403 GCA_049298895.1 Gallionella sp. | reverse complement strand
AAGCCGACTTGGGCAAGGTGCGCACCGGAAGAGCGCACACCGGTTTGCTGGATCATGTGATGGTTGAATACTATGGCAACCCGACTCTGATTACGCAGGTGGCCAATGTCACGTTGATCGACGCTCGCACTATCGGTGTGCAACCTTGGGAAAAGAACATGGTCGGACCGGTGGAACGCGCGATTCGTGATTCTGACTTGGGGCTGAATCCGGCCACCAGCGGCGACATGATACGTGTTCCGATGCCGATGCTGACCGAAGAACGCCGCCGCGACCTGATCAAAGTGATCAAATCCGAGGGCGAGACCGCAAAGATCGCGGTGCGCAATATTCGTCGAGATGCCAATAACACGCTTAAAGATGCGCTCAAAAGCAAAGAGATCGCTGAAGATGAAGAGCGTCGCACGCAAGATGAAATCCAGAAATTGACCGATCGCTTCGTCGCCGAGATTGACAAAGCACTGGCTGCGAAAGAAGCCGATCTGATGACTGTGTAATTACAAGCCCACTTCATCGATGATACTGCGTTGTCTTTTTCACTCACTCCTGGTGAAACAACTAGCCATTCGACTTGGCTATCTTAAAGACGACAGCCAAGTCGCTGGTTATAGTCGTGCTAAGAACACTGCCAACGTCGCTCCTTTGTTGCCGCCTAGTCTCACCTTCGAAGTGAGGTTGGAATAATGGTAAATCTCCCGCCCAGTTCCACCCGTATCATCCCGGACGCCGCCAGTATTCCGCGTCATATTGCCATTATTATGGATGGCAACGGGCGTTGGGCGAGACAGCGCTTTATGCCGCGAGTGGCTGGGCATCAGCGCGGGGTAGAGGCGTTGCGCGAGGTGGTGAAAGCCTGCCGTGAGTTAGGTGTGGAGTATCTGACGGTGTTTGCATTCAGCAGCGAAAACTGGCGGCGTCCTGCCGATGAGGTTTCCTTTCTGATGACGCTGTTTTTAAAGATGCTGGAGCGCGAAGTCGCCAAGCTGCATGAGAACAATATCCGTCTGAGGATCATTGGAGACCGTAGCCGCTTTGACGACAAGCTCAAGCAGACCATGCAGGAAGCCGAGCGGCTTACCGCGAGCAATTCCGCGCTGACGCTGACTGTTGCCGCGAATTATGGAGGGCGTTGGGATGTGATGCAGGCGGTGAAGGTGATGCTCAAGGAACACCCGCTACTTGCGCAGTCTTTCACCGAGGAAGATCTGCAGCCTTATCTCTCGATGTGCGACGCGCCAGAGCCGGATCTGTTCATCCGCACCGGCGGTGAACAGCGCATCAGTAATTTCATGCTGTGGCAATTGGCTTATACCGAATTGTATTTCACCGACACGCTGTGGCCAGCTTTTGATCACAATGAATTAGCCAAAGCGATCACTTCGTACCAAATGCGTGAGCGGCGTTTTGGCCGCACCAGCGAGCAGTTAGAAGAGCAGCTCTCAGTGAAGATCGTAGATGCTTAAGTCACGGGTGATGACAGCGCTTGTCTTACTGGTGCTGTTTTTATTGGCGCTATTTGCCTTGCCAGTTTCAGGATGGACTGGGTTGGTAATTTTGATGGTGTTGCAGGGAACGTTTGAATGGGCGAAATTAGCCAAGCTTACTGGCAGCAAAGCATACCTGTTCTGGGGGGTGACGCTGCTGATAATGTTGGGCATAGTCTGGTTTGATGCCCAGTATTCCGCCGAGCAACAGATACTGTTGCATTTATTGGTCTATGCTGTGTCTGCCTTGTTGTGGCTTATCGTCGTGCCGACTTGGCTGATGATAGGCTGGAAAGTCGAGCAGCCGATATTGATGATATTGACTGGCTGGGCGGTGCTGATACCTACCGGCTTGGCAATGCTGGATCTGCGTCTCATCAGTCCGTGGCTATTATTGTTCGTGATGGGCATGATCTGGATCGCGGACATTTCTGCCTATTTCACCGGGCGGAGATTCGGCAAGCGCAAACTTGCTCCCAGCATCAGCCCAGGAAAGACATGGGAAGGTGTAGCTGGCGCGATGATCGGCGTTGGAGTTTATGTGGTGCTAGTCTGGATTTTTAGCCCCAGTTTTGGTCGACTCGGACTGCTGCCCGGCTTGCTGCTGGCTTCGTGGTGGTGGGTGGGGTTGGCGGTGATCGGCGATTTGTTCGAGTCAGCCATTAAACGCCAAGCCGGGGTAAAGGACAGCGGTGCGCTGCTGCCAGGACACGGCGGGCTGCTGGATCGCATTGATGCATTGACCTCGACCTTGCCGCTGGCAGCGCTGGCGATCTTGCTCTTCAACAAGTAAGATAATTAAAGACATGCAACGAATTACTATATTGGGTTCCACTGGCAGTATCGGCACCAACACGTTGGATGTGGTGGCGCGCCATCCAGATAGATTCGAGATCATTGCGTTGACGGCGAATAGTCAGGCTGAATTGATGTTCCGGCAATGTCAACAATTCAAGCCGAAGTACGCGGTGCTGCTGGATGAAGTTGCCGCTGCGCAGTTGCGCCAGCAGGCGCGTGCAGCCGGTTTAAGCGTTGAGGTGTTGAGCGGTGCTGCGGCGCTCGAGCAGGTTTCTGCGTTGCCGGAAGTCGATGCGGTGATGGCTGCCATAGTTGGTGCGGCCGGCTTGAGACCCGCGCTGGCAGCGGCACGTGCTGGCAAGAAGATATTGCTGGCAAACAAGGAAATATTAGTGATGGCCGGTAATGTGTTCATGGATGCAGTGCATGCCAGCGGCTCCGTATTGCTGCCGATAGACAGCGAACACAATGCGATCTTCCAGGCCATGCCGCGCGGCTATGACGGCAATCTAGAGGGCAATGGGGTGCGTCGTATCCTGCTCACAGCATCCGGCGGACCGTTTCGCAGCACCCCGCTGAGCGAGCTGAAGAACGTCACGCCGGAGCAAGCCTGTGCACATCCGAACTGGGTGATGGGGCGCAAGATATCGGTGGATTCTGCCACGATGATGAACAAGGGTCTGGAAGTGATCGAGGCGCACTGGCTGTTCGGCGCGAGCGCCGATGAAATACAGGTGGTGGTGCATCCTCAGAGTGTGATCCATTCGCTGGTGGAATATGTAGATGGCTCGGTGTTGGCGCAACTCGGCAATCCCGATATGCGCACACCGATCGCTTATGGATTGGCCTATCCGGAGCGCATCGCTTCCGGAGTGGCATCGCTGGACCTGTTCAAAGTGGCGACGCTGAATTTTATCGCGCCTGACTTTGACCGATTCCCCTGCTTGGAACTGGCCTATCAGGCCTTACGTGCGATGGGTACTGCTCCCGCCGTGTTGAACGCGGCCAATGAAGAAGCTGTGGCGGCCTTCCTCGATGAACAAATTTCCTTTCTAGACGTCCCACGCGTGATCGAGTCGGTACTGAATGCATTGTCAGTCAATGTTGTTGCTAGCCTAGAC
>JBAQWL010000015.1:0-7896 GCA_049298895.1 Gallionella sp. | reverse complement strand
GTCTGTGCGTGCCCGCACCGTGGTTTATAACACCAATAAAATAAAGCCTGCCGAGCTATCCAGCTACGAAGATTTGGCTAATCCAAAATGGCGTGGACGATTGTGTCTGCGTTCATCCAAAAAGGTTTATAACCAATCACTGGTGGCGATGATGATTGCAGAACACGGCGAAGCTGCAACTGAAAAAATCGTGCGTGGTTGGGTATCGAATCTCTCCACCGATCCCTTTTCAGATGATACCCGTGCGCTGGAGGGTGTCGCCGCTGGGCAATGTGATGTCACCATCGTCAACACGTATTACTATGGTCGCCTGATGCAAAAAAATTCCGATTTGCCGTTAGCGATATATTGGCCGAATCAGAAAACCAGTCTTAAACCTCTTGAAGGTGTAGGCGCTGGGGTACACATCAACGTTTCTGGCGCTGGCATTACTACCCATACCAAACATGAAGCGGCTGCGATCAAGTTGCTGGAATTTTTAGCTTCCGACCAAGCGCAGCAACTGTTTGCCACACTCAATATGGAGTACCCTGCCAATCCTAAAATAGAACCTGATACAGCTGTTGCCACATGGGGCCGCTTTGAGCCAAATCGAACCAATCTGGCCAAGGCTGGGGAGTTACAAACCGCAGCAGTAAAACTGATGGACAGAGCAGGCTATCGGTAAATAAAGCTACACAAATTGCCGCCATGCTGGCGTTAGCTGGTATGGCGAATACATATAGCATCGCTTATGATTTATTCCCGCCCCCTTAGCTTCAACTTCTGGCGATGGATTCCCCTCTTCGTCGCCGCACTAGTGCTGGTACCGGTGGGCATCGTGTTTTCGTCTTTCTTCACTCCCCCTACGGACATTTGGCAACATCTCGTTGACACAATGCTCACCACTTTGTTGCTCAATACTTTTTGGTTGGCATTGTTCGTAGCGGTTGGTACCTTACTTATTGGGGTAAGCCTGGCCTGGCTTACAGCCGTCTGTGATTTTCCGGGACGCAAATTCTTTTCGTGGGCATTGCTTCTGCCGTTGACCCTTCCTGCTTATGTCACCGCCTTTGTGGCGCTGGGATTATTCGACTATTCTGGTCCCGTGCAAACAATGCTTCGTAGCCAACTGGGAGCAGAGTTATTCTGGTTTCCAGAAATACGCGGTAGGTTGGGGGTGAGTCTGGTGATGGTGTTGGCGTTTTATCCTTATGTTTATTTGCTGACGCGCAATGCCTTTCTTACGCAAGGAAAGCGTTCGCTGGAAGCTGCTCAATCATTGGGATTTAGCCGTACTCATGGATTTTTCAAGGTAACGCTACCAATGGCAAGACCTTGGATAATGGGTGGCCTGATGTTGGCCATGATGGAAACACTGGCGGATTTTGGCACAGTTGCTGTATTCAACTACGACACCTTCACCACGGCAATTTACAAAGCCTGGTTCGGGTTATTCTCACTCAATGCTGCCTCGCAACTAGCCTCCCTGCTCATTATTATCGCCTTCGCGCTACTCATCATCGAACAGCAATCCCGTGCTCGAATGCGGTTTTCTGAAGCTAAACCCAGTGCCCGTGCAGATCGTATCGCCTTGCAAGGATGGCGTGGTTTCGCTGCTACCGCCTTCGTGCTAACAGTATTATTTTTTGGATTTTTGCTGCCGGTTATGCAATTGTTGATGTGGTCGGCGAACGTAATCGCAAAGGATTTAGATGCGCGGTATCTTGGGTTGCTTGGGCACTCGTTAGTACTGTCTGCGCTCGCCGCGCTGCTCACTTGTACCGTGGCTCTGCTCATATCCTACTCGGTACGTCGTCAGCCAAGTCTCCTCACACGCTGGTCGGTACGTATCTCCACCTTGGGTTATGCGTTGCCCGGCACGGTATTGGCCGTGGGTGTATTTATTCCGATTTCCTGGATGCAGAATCGCCTGAGCGAAACTGCAACAAAATTTCTGGGAATTGAATTGAACATTCTAGTGCCGGGTGCCCTCGTGATGCTGCTGCTGGCGTATTTGGTGCGTTTTCTGGCTGTTGGCCATAGCCCCATCGATAGTGCCATGCATCGCATTACTCGCAGCATTGACGAAGCTGCAATGGCTATGGGCTTAAGCAGCCGCGCGATATTGCACCGGGTGCATTTGCCCATCCTGAAAAGTGGTCTCTTGACGGCCATCACGCTGGTATTTGTCGATGTGATGAAGGAAATGCCCATCACCCTGATGACCCGCCCGTTCGGTTGGGACACGCTGGCAGTACGTATTTTCGAGTTGACCAGTGAAGGTGAATGGGAACGCGCCGCTTTGCCATCGGTCGCATTGGTGTTGGCGGGATTGATACCGATAATTTTATTCATACGCCAAAGTGATATATCCGGCGATAAACTTGGCAACAAGACATGACGAACGTACTCGAACTCAACCACATCCACCACGCCTACGGCAAACAGAGCGTAGTCAACGACCTTACTCTGCATGTGAAAAAGGGACAAATTGCCTGCCTGCTAGGACTTTCCGGTTGTGGCAAAACTACTGTGTTGCGCTGCATTGCAGGCTTTGAATCACTATCGTCTGGCGACATCATCCTGAACGGCAATTGTGTGAGCAGTGCAGACTTTAGCTTGCCCCCCGAAAAACGACATATCGGTATCGTGTTTCAGGATTTTGCACTATTCCCGCATTTGAATGTGGCAGACAACATCGCTTTTGGCCTGCACCAATCCAGTCGTCAAGAACGCGAACAGCGTGTCAGCGAATTGCTCAAAACCGTGGGGCTTGCCGAAGCGGCAATAAAATTTCCACACGAACTATCAGGTGGCCAACAACAGCGGGTTGCCCTGGCGCGCGCGCTGGCTCCACGTCCAGATGTGCTGCTGCTGGACGAACCCTTCTCTAATTTGGATGTGACGCTGCGCGAACGCCTGCGCTTGGAGGTGCGAGAGATTTTGAAAAACCAGAATGCCACTGCAATTCTGGTCACGCACGATCAGGATGAAGCTTTCGCCATTGCTGATGAAATTGGCGTCATGCACGAAGGAAAAATTCTGCAATGGGATAGTGCCTACAATCTCTATCACCAGCCGGGCAATCGCTTCGTGGCAGAATTTGTTGGGCAGAGCGCATTCGTGCCAGGCACGGTGCTCAGTGAAAATCAGGTGGAAATTGAATTGGGAGTCTTGACTGGCACGATCCCAAAAGAATGTACTCAAGGCAGTACGGTCGATGTGCTGTTACGACCCGATGACATCATCCACGATGATGCCAGCCTGCTACAAGCTACCGTTACTTACAAAGCATTTCGCGGCGCAGAAATTCTCTACACCCTGCGTTTACCAGGGGGTAGCAGTGCCTACTCGCTTGTTCCAAGCCACCACAACCACTCCCTGGGCGAAGACATCGGTATACGGTTGGAGGCAGATCACGTTATCGCATTCAAACCCAAACAATCATAGTGAACTTTCACCTTGCACAGGATGCACTACTGACTGGAATTTAGCCTGCTTCGCTTACGCACCGCGCAGTAAAATTACCACAACGCTTTCAAAACTCCCCAACCTTGATACTGCATACTGAAAGTACACACAATCATGGATGAGCAAGAGCGTAAATCAGCGATCAAACACACGTTCAACACCATAGCAGCGGGTACGATAGCCGCGCGCTCAGATACTTTGCGGACAGTGCTCATCATCTGGCGGATGTGCTGGATCTGAACGGCGATGAACGGGTGCTGGATGTTGCAACTGGAACGGGAAGTAACGCCCTAGTGCTTGCATGGCATCTGCCAAATGGCCATGTGACTGGCATCGACTTTTCCACCGGCATGCTTAACCAAGCCCGCGCCAAGGCTAAAACAGCGGCCATACACAACATTGATTTCCTTGAGATGGATATGCAGAATCTGGCATTCCCGGACGATCATTTTGATGCGGCGAGTTGTGCGTTCGGCATTTTTTTGCCGAAGATATGGCAGGGCAGCTTAAACATATTGCCAGCAAGGTAAAAAAAGGCGGTCAAGTCGGCATCACCAGCTTTTACGATAATGCGTTTCAGCCTTTGGTGGAATTATTTTTTAGTTGTATAGAGCAATATGGTATCGAACGGCCAGCCGTTTCCTGGAAGCGAGTCAGCAATCAGGAGAAATTAACCTCACTTTATTCAAGCGTGAACTTGAGCGATGTCAGGGTAGCATGTAAAAATATGGGCTACTACCTGAGCAGCGCAGATGAATGGTGGGATGTGATCTGGTACGCGGGTTTTCGTGGCCTGGTTAATCAGCTTGCTGCGCAGGATCTGGCAAGATTCAAGCAAGTGCACCTGGATGAAATTCAGCAGCTTGAAACCAGTGAGGGCATTTGGCTGGATGCAGAAGTGCTCTACGCGGTAGGTACTCGGAGGTAAATCTGGAACAGATCAGATATCAGTCATACTGATTGCCGCTTAAGTGCCTGTCATTACGCCTTCATCGGGTATAATCCGCGCCCATGTTGATTCTACGCGGACTCTATTCTCCAGACTCTAATCCGGTTGCGCTTACCATTGGTAATTTCGACGGGGTGCATCTCGGTCATCAGTCCTTGCTGAGCCAGCTGCGTGCAGCAGCGCAAGTGCAGGGTTTGCAAACAGCCGTGGTGATCTTTGAGCCGCATCCGCGCGAGTTTTTCACGCCGCAACAGGCTCCTGCAAGGTTGACCAGCTTTCGCGAGAAGCTTGAGTTATTTGCCAAATTGGGCATCAATCGTGTGCACGTGTGCCGCTTTAATGAGCGTTTCGCAAAGATGAGTGCGGCAAATTTCATTAATGCGCTGAATGAGAAACTGTCAGCCAAGTTCGTGTTGATCGGTGATGATTTCCGTTTTGGTAGCGGACGAGGCGGCGATTTTGCGCTGATGGAAAAGATTGGTGTGCATCTTGGGATTGCGGTGCAGTCGGTACGAAGTGTGACCCATGACGGGGTGAGGGTTTCCAGCACAGCGATACGAGCGGCATTGCTGGCCGGGCAACTGTGCACAGCGCACCGTTATCTGGGACGACACTACAGCATCAGCGGACGCGTGGTGCATGGTGACGGGATGGGGCGCAAGCTGGGATTTCCCACAGCGAACATTCAACTGAAGCATAACTACCCGCCGTTGTCCGGCATTTTTGTCGTGCAAGCACATGCCGAAGGTCTGGGCGTACTGCAAGGCGTGTCCAGTCTTGGTATACGCCCCACACTGAGGCAGGATGGCAAGCCGGTCCTGGAGGTGCATCTGTTCGAGTTTGCGCAACAGATATACGGCAAACATTTGCGCGTGGAGTTTTTGCACAAGCTGCGCGACGAAGAAAAATATCCTGATGTGGAGACTCTGACGCGGCACATCGCGTTGGATGTGGCGCATGCAAGGAAATGGTTCGAACAACATGATTGATTATAAAAATCCAAATTTCGTCGCAATACGGCGTTACTCACAAAAAATCACTCCTTACATATTCATGTATATGCTGCGTCGTAATTTTTTGCTCGCGCCTTGTCTTGCTTAGAACTTTGAATTTTTAAAAATACCCATATGACTGATTATAAAAATACGTTGAATTTACCCGACACATCATTCCAGATGCGTGGCGATCTCGCCAGGCGCGAGCCGCAGATGGTGGCGCGCTGGCAGGCCCAGCAGCGCTATCAGCAGATCCGCGCGGCCAAGCAGGGCAAGCCAAAGTTCATCCTGCACGACGGCCCACCATATGCGAACGGCGACATCCATATCGGCCATGCGGTGAACAAGATCCTCAAGGACATCATCATCAAGAGCAAGACGCTGAGCGGCTTCGATGCCCCCTATGTTCCGGGTTGGGATTGCCACGGACTGCCGATCGAATTGCAGGTGGAGAAGAAACACGGCAAGGCTATCCCTGCGGCGCAGTTCCGCGAGCTGTGCCGCGCCTATGCCAAGGAGCAGATCGAACGGCAGAAGAAGGATTTCATCCGTCTCGGCGTGCTGGGCGACTGGCATCATCCCTACCTGACCATGGATTTCAAGACCGAGGCAGACATCATCCGCGCGTTGGGTAAAATCTATCAGCGAGGCTATCTGTATCAGGGCTACAAGCCGGTCAACTGGTGCCTGGATTGCCAGTCTGCACTGGCTGAGGCGGAGGTGGAATATGAGGACAAGACCTCGCCCGCAATCGACGTGGGCTTCGAGGTGAAGGACAAGAAAGCGCTGGACAAGATCTTTGGCGTGACGCTGCCGCGTGATGCAAAAGTGCAAGTGGTGATCTGGACCACCACGCCGTGGACCTTGCCCGCCAACGAGGCGGTGTGCGTGCACCCTGAGCTGCAATATGATTTGATCAAAACGTCCAAGGGTTATTTGATCCTTGCCTATGATCTGGCAACTGAATGCCTGGCGCGCTATCAATTGGGGGGAAGCAATGACCGGGGCAACGGCATGGCGGCAACTTGCAGGGGCACAGCTTTGGAAGGGCTGCTGTTGCAGCATCCGTTCTACCAGCGCAGCGTGCCTGTCATCTGCGGCGAACACGTCACGCTGGAAACCGGTACCGGCCTGGTGCATACCGCACCGGCACATGGTCTGGACGATTACTTTGTCGGCCAGAAATACCAGCTGCCGACCGACAATCCGGTCGGTGACGACGGCAAGTTCATCGCCGATCTGCCGCTGGTCGGCGGGTTGTTCGTCTGGAAAGCCAACGATGTAGTGATAGCCGCATTGCAAGACAGCGGGCATTTGTTGCAATTGGAAAAAGTGCAACACAGCTATCCGCATTGCTGGCGGCACAAGACGCCGATCATCTTTCGTTCCACGCCGCAGTGGTTCATTGGCATGGACGTCAGAAGACAGAGAAAAGTGGACGGAGGATTGAGCCTGCGCGAACTAGCAAACAACGCTGTCGCACAAACCGAATTTTTCCCAAGCTGGGGACGCGCCCGGCTGGAGGCGATGATCAAAAGCCGCCCCGACTGGTGCGTGTCGCGTCAGCGCAACTGGGGCGTGCCGATGCCGTTTTTTGTGCACAAGGAAACCGGTGAGATGCATCCGCGCACAGCGGAGCTGCTGGAGCAGGTGGCCATTCTGGTCGAGCGCGGCGGCATCGAAGCGTGGTTCAGTCTGAATCCGGTGGACTTGCTGGGTTCTGATGCGGAGCACTACAAAAAACTCAGCCACACATTGGACGTGTGGTTCGATTCGGGTGTCACGCACGCATCGGTGTTGCAGCGTCGTGCGGAATTACGTTCGCCCGCTGACCTTTATCTGGAAGGCTCCGACCAGCATCGTGGCTGGTTCCAGTCTTCGCTGCTGACCGGTTGCGCGATCAATGGCCGTGCGCCTTTCAAGGCTTTGCTGACGCACGGTTTCGTGGTCGATGGCAGCGGCCACAAAATGTCGAAATCCAAGGGCAACGTGATCGCGCCGCAAAAGATCTTCGACACGCTGGGTGCTGACATTCTGCGCCTCTGGGCGGCGTCGACCGATTACTCCGGCGAACTGACCATCTCTGATGAAATCCTCAAGCGCGTGGTGGAAAGCTATCGTCGCATCCGCAATACCTTGCGCTTCCTGTTGGCCAACACTGCCGACTATGACCATGCCAAACACGCGTTGCCTGTTAAGCAATGGCTGGAAATCGACCGCTACGCACTGGTGTTGGCGCAGACGTTACAGAGTGAAGTGCGCGATGATTATGAACGTTATGAATTCCATCTGATAGTGCAAAGACTTCAGAAATTTTGCTCTGAGGATATGGGTGGTTTTTATCTCGATATTCTCAAGGACCGACTTTACACCGCTGGAGAGAATTCGTTCGCGCGCCGTTCGGCTCAAAATGCCTTGTACCACATCACCCACAGCTTGGTACGCTTGATGGCGCCAGTGTTGAGTTTCACGGCAGAAGAGGTATGGACGGTATTGACT
>JBAQWL010000014.1:0-6701 GCA_049298895.1 Gallionella sp. | reverse complement strand
GGGTGAGAGAGGGAGCTACAACGATCTGCATTCTGATGATTGGGTGATTGACATTGTAGTTCATCCGGGGTGAGAGAGGGAGCTACAACTGCTGCGGTCAGGTTAAGAGACCCACCCAAATTGTAGTTCATCCGGGGTGAGAGAGGGAGCTACAACCTAAAAGATGCATGGGCAATTGGTGAAGCTATTGTAGTTCATCCGGGGTGAGAGAGGGAGCTACAACGTGGCTGTTGCACGTTCCGGCGTGATTTCCATTGTAGTTCATCCGGGGTGAGAGAGGGAGCTACAACACTGGCGCGGTCGACCCCGCAAGGGGGCCAACCGTCCAGCGTTCTCGCTTCGCGAGGCCTGGCAAGGGGGTGTGCCGTCTGGCTGGCCGAGTCAATAAGAAGATGTCATCACCCACCACCTTGTGGCACACTTACGCCCGTTCTAACAAGTCGACAACCTCACCTTGCTACCTTACGAACTATTCATCGGTCTGCGTTATACCCGTGCCAAGCGGCGTAACCATTTTATTTCTTTCATTTCACTGATCTCCATGCTGGGCATGGCCTTGGGCGTGCTGGCGTTGATCGTGGTGCTGTCAGTCATGAACGGCTTTCAGAAGGAGATACGCGCACGCATGCTGGGCGCATCGCCGCATCTGGAGGTTGTTGCGGAAGGTGGCCGGATGGTTGACTGGCTGCCCATTATGGATAAGGTGGAGCAGCATCCGCAAGTCGCTGCCGCCGCACCTTATATCGCTGGACAAGGCATGCTGTCGAACGGCCAAAACGTGCAGGGCATAATGGTACGCGGCATTGCTCCGGCGCGCGAAATCGAGATCACCGATCTGTCCAACAAAATCAAGGCGGGTACATTGAACAATTTGCTCAGTGGCGAGTTTGGTATCGTGCTCGGCACCGATCTGGCGCGTGCACTCGGCGTTGGTCTAAATGACAAAATCCTGCTGGTCGCTCCGCAGGGTCAGATTACACCCGTCGGCATGATGCCGCGCCTCAAGCAATTTCACGTGGTCGGTCTGTTTGAAATCGGCATGGCTCCTTATGACAACAGTCTGGCGCTGATCGACATTAGTGACGCGCAAAAATTATTTCAACTCGGCGAGGCGGTAACTGGCATCAGCGCGAAGTTGCGCAGCATAGACTTGGCACCGCGTGTGGCAGCAGAACTACAAAGCCAGTTGCCGGATAATCTGTATGCCAATGACTGGACGCATCAGAACAGCAACTACTTCCGTGCAGTTCAGATGGAAAAGAAAATGATGTTCATCATCCTGTCGTTAATAGTCGCGGTAGCCGCATTCAACATTGTCTCCACGCTAGTGATGGCAGTCACCGACAAGCAGGCCGACATTGCGATTTTGCGCACCCTGGGTGCATCGCCGCGCAGCATCATGAAAATATTCATGGTGCAGGGTGTGGTCATCGGGGTGGTCGGCACGTTACTTGGCTGCATCGGTGGCATCGCACTGGCGCTCAATCTGGATGTAGTGGTGCCGTTCATCGAGCAATTGTTCAGGGTGCAGTTTCTCGCCAAAGATGTGTATTACATCAGCGATTTACCTTCTGATTTACGTTATCCAGAAGTGATACTGGTGGCGAGTTTGTCATTCGTGATCAGTCTGTTGGCGACTATTTATCCGAGTTATCGCGCGTCAAAGACTCAGCCTGCGGAGGCTTTACGCTATGAATGAGGCAATTCTCACCTGCCGCGACCTGACCAAGACCTTCACGTTGGGCAAGCTGGATGTGCCGGTGCTTAAAGGTGTCAGCCTTGCAGTGCAGCGCGGCGAGCGCGTCGCCATCGTTGGCGCATCGGGTTCCGGAAAAAGCACTCTACTTCATCTACTCGGCGGGCTGGATGAAGTCAGCAGCGGCAGCGTGCAGATACTAGGCCAGGAAATGCAACAACTGAACGAAACGCTGCGTGGCGAAATGCGTAATCGTTCACTCGGTTTTGTGTATCAGTTTCACCATCTGTTGCCAGAATTTACCGCATTGGAAAACGTTGCCATGCCACTGTTAATACGAGGCATGAAGCGCCGAGAAAGTGATTCACGCGCCGCTGCGATGCTAGAGCAAGTGGGGCTTGCGCATCGCTTGCATCACCATCCCTCAGAATTATCCGGCGGCGAACGTCAGCGTGTGGCCGTGGCGCGTGCGCTGGTCACCGAACCGGCCTGTGTGCTGGCAGACGAACCCACCGGCAATCTAGATCGCAGCAGCGCGCAATCTCTGTTCGACTTGATGCAGCAACTTAATGAGCAGATGCACACCAGCTTTATCGTGGTCACGCATGACCTAGAATTAGCGGGAAGGATGCAACGCTGCTTGCGACTGGTAGATGGTGTGTTGCTGAGCGAATAGCGCTGATCACGTCAAGATGAGTTTAGCGCCAGCGATGAGCAAGACCACCGCCAGGAAGCGTTTGATGTCTGCAGGCTTAAAGCGGCGACTGCCCAGATAAGATCCCAACCCGCCACCCAATGCAGCGACCACAAAAAGTGGGGTGATTAACGACGGTAACGTGTTTGCATTGGAGAGGTAGCCAGCAAGCCCGGCTACGGAGTTGACCAGAATAAATAAAGCAGAAACAGCGGCGGCGCGCTTTACTTCGGCCCAAGCCATGAACAACAGAAGCGGCGTAAGAAATATCCCGCCACCCGTCCCGGTAAGGCCTGCAAGCAAGCCTATGCCCGCTCCCACCCCCATGGCTTGAAAGCGTGGCGGCCCTGAAACCTGTTTGTCGCGCTGCGCGGTAAACAGAAGACTCGCCGCAGAATACAGTAAGACCAAGCCAAGAATGACTTTGAAAGTGTGGGTTGGCAAATGAATGTATCCGCCGAGAAACGCGAACGGCACAGCAAGAATTGCAAAAGGCCAAAACAATCGCCAAGAAAAATGGCCCGCCTTGAAGAACTGCCAGGTAGCAATTGATGCCACCAAAATGTTGAGTGCCAGCGCCGTTGGCTTGATGATCTCTGGTGCCAATGAAAGCAGTGACATGACGGCGATGTAGCCGGAAGCGCCCGCATGTCCAACTGAGGAATACAACGCTGCAATAACAAAGATGCCGACGGATAAGAGAATTAGAGTTTCAAGAGGCATGGGTAGCACCAAGTAAATTCATTACGGTTTTGCTTGCAAGTGTGCCGGGCGGAATGCCTTGCATTGTTCTGGGTCAGATTCAAGGTACGCGCCACCGATCAGGTCAATGCAATACGGTATCGCGGGAAACACGGCATTCAGGCAATCGTCAATCGCGGCAGGTTTGCCGGGAAGATTGACGATCAAACTCTTGCCGCGTATGCCTGCGATCTGGCGCGACAATATCGCGGTGGGCACGAATTTCAGCGAGGCGCTGCGCATCAGTTCGCCGAAGCCCGGCAGCATTTTCGTGCATACCGCTTCAGTGGCTTCGGGTGTAACATCGCGCAGCGCCGGGCCAGTACCACCGGTGGTGACGATCAAACAGCAGTGCTCAACATCACTCAACTTACACAAAGCTGCCTCGATCTGCGGCTGTTCATCGGGGATGATTTTCACCACCGCCTCCCACGGGCTACTTAGAATTCGCGTTAGCCAGGAATGGATGGCCGGCCCGCCTTTATCCTCGTACACACCTTGGCTGGCACGATCAGAAATGGTTAGTATGCCGATGCGCGCAACACTCATGCTTTTCCCTTTGCTGCACAGTCTTCCTGAAAACCGCTGTATTCTTGAAAGCCTGTGCCATCCAACAATTGCACCATGACCTTATCTCCTTCCGCCAGACCATTGCTGTTTTGCGGCACGTATAACAAACTATCCGCATGCACCATCGACATTAACACGCCACTGCCCTGCGATCCCGTTGCGGTAGCGACGTAGCCAGCGGCATCTCGGCTCAGGGTGACACGTACAAATTCGGTACGGCCGGGGCGATGTTTCACGTCGTGTGCCAGTCGCACCAATAATGTGCGGCGATAAATTCGCCTATGCCCCATCTGGCTGCGTAGTGCAGGCGCAACAAATTGCTCGAAGCACACCATACTGGAAACCGGATTACCCGGCAGGCAGAACACGCTGCTTTCTGGCGTGGTGCCAAACGCGATGGGATGACCGGGCCGTATAGCCACGCGCCAAAAATGCATGTGTATACCGAGTGCCTCGATGGTGGAACGCACGAAGTCATACACGCCCACCGAGGTGCCGCCGGAAATCAGCAACACGTCAAACGCTAGTCCGCGCATGATGTATTGCGATAGCTCCAACGGATCATCACGAGCTATGCCGAGCAACACTGGCTCTATACCTAATGCCTGAACTTGCGCCAACAGGGTGTAACTATTGGCATCGGGAATTTTATTGGCATCGAACGGCTCGTCCAATCCTTCCAACTCGTCACCATTGGAAAGAATCGCCACACGCGGTTGGCGATACACCGCAACTTGCGCACGCTTCGCCATCGCCAAGATGCCCAACACACCGGGCGTAATTTCCACACCCGGCTCAAACACTTCTGCACCGTTACGTAAATTTTCGCCGCGCAGCCGTATGTCTGCGCCCAATTTGGCGGGCTGATTTATCTGAACTTTGTAGCCGCCGCTGCCAACTGTCCCGGAGGCTTGCGTATCTTCAACACGTATCACCGTATCAGCGCCTTGCGGTATCGGCGCGCCCGTCATGATGCGCGCACATTGTCCGGGCAACACCGCCATCGTCGGCATCGCACCCGCCTTGATGTCTTCCACCTGCACCAAAATTGCGGGAATGTGCTGCAAATCAGCGGCGCGCACTGCGTAGCCATCCATCGCGGAAACATCGTAAGGAGGATGGTCGCGGTTGGAACGTACCTGCTCGGCCAGCACGCGACCCAGAGATGCTTCCAGCTTGACCTGCTCAACGCCCAGCGTGGTGATGTGTTGCAGAATGCACTGCTGTGCTGCGTTTAAAGTTAGATATTCCATTTACACTTTTATTCCCCGAACTCTTAAACTCCGTGCTGTCGCCAAATCCTCTGGCGTATCCAGATCAAAAAAACTATGCAGTTGCGGATCTGCCTGTAGTAGCTCACCCTCCTCCACGTATCGCACGTTGAGCTGCCTTAATACACCCAACAAGCTTCTATCACCCAGCGACAGACTAGCGCGCATCGTGGCTATGCAACTAGTCGAATAAAATGCCGCCAGCGGCTGTATCTGGCCGTGCACAATGGGCACAACAGCTTGATGATCCGCGCGACAACTCACTAATTTTTCAACCAGCACAGGTGACACGAAGGGCATATCACAACCCACCACAAATGCCCATGGTGTGGTGATCTGTGCCAGGACACTAACCAGACCAGCCAGCGGGCCTCCTTGCGGCTGCACATCACATATTTGTGGCAAGAAAATTTCCGGGCGCAGTTGATGTACGCTGACGATGGTAACGGCAAACAATGGCTGCAAATTATCAATCACCGCCTGGATCAAAGACTGACCGTAAAAATCCAGCGTGGCCTTGTCTTGTCCCATCCGGCGTGAATCGCCGCCCGCCAGTATGATCGCTGTGCAATCTTCGATCATGTCACGGTTTACTGCTGAGCAAGCTGTCCGCAATGAACTGCGCAATACCGTTGATGTCGTCCAGCACAAAATGCGGTATTGGCATATCGGTACTGGCTACATCAGTGACTAGCGCGATCAAGCCATCATTTATTGAGCAACGTGCAACTGCGGAACAAGCACTGCGCAGCACTTCAATTTTCTGGCAGGCCGCGCGCGAAAATCCTTCCACCAGTACCAAATCCATATCGGGGAAATAGTGTTGCGCCAATTGCTCTGGCTCGTGGCTGCCTATACCATCCAAAACCAGAGACATGCTGGATGGTGTGACCAAAAGACTTGCCTCGGCACCCGCCTGTCTATGCCGCCAACTATCTTTCCCCGCAATATCCAAAGCAAGTGCATGATGGGTGTGCTTGATCGTGGCAACGCGGATTTTTCTGGCGATTAACTTGGGCAACAGACGCTCGATCAGCGTCGTCTTGCCCGCGCCGGAATGGCCGACGATTGCGATTACAGCAGGCATACATACCTCTGTATTATGGATGAGCAGTAACCCATGCTTCACCTTGCGGCGTGATCTCTTTTTTCCAAATCGGCACACGCTGTTTCAATTCATCAATCAACCAACTACAAGCTTGTAGCGCGGGCGCGCGATGCTCGGCTCCGGTGGCAATCAGCACGATCTGCTCGCCAGCGGCAACAGTGCCCACGCGATGCACCATGCGAACATCCAGCAAGCCAAATTTAATGATCGCCGCATCGCGCAGCTTGCTCATCTCAGCCAACGCCATGCTGCCGTAGGCATCGAAACTGATACTGGACACACTACGACCCTCAGAAAAGTCTCTCGCGCAACCGATGAAGGTGGCGATACCGCCCATGCGCTGTGATCCGGCACGCAATGCAACCAACTCCATATCTACAGAAAAATCTTCTAGCTGGATACGCACAGGTTCCAACATACTAACCACCAGAATATTTGGCCATGAATGCGACTTCGTCGCTGTCTGCCAACAACAACTGCATATCTTGTGTCTGCATCTCATTGACGGCAGTGAAACAAACGATTTCAAAAGCCTTTGGATTGCGTGCCTTTAGTTGTTCAATCACATCCTTCAGGCATAGGCCAGCTTGATACTCGAGCTGCAATTCTCGACTATCAACC
>JBAQWL010000013.1:0-2742 GCA_049298895.1 Gallionella sp. | reverse complement strand
GGTGTCGAGCGCGCAAAGGTTTTTGCTCGTGCCCTCCAGTGCCATCCTGCCGTACTCGTGTTTCCCGGTTGGGAGGTTCCACTTGCGCGTGCGGCATAACCCTACGCTCAAGCGGGACTGTATTCTTCCCCCAAATTAGTTGACACCTCCCCCTAACGGAACGGAGGTGTTTTATGGGTAAATCAAGTCTGCCAAAAGTGCATCGTTACAGCATGCACTTCAAGGCAAGCGAATGAAGGAGATACAAAATGACTGATCTTAAATACGACCCTGTGCCGCACAATCAAAAAGCTTTTCTTGAAAAGGCATCAAAACGCCGTGGCTTTCACGAAGCCTATGATGCCCTTGAAACCGAGTATGCACTCGCGCACGAAATGTTGTCCGCGCGCACACGCGCGGGACTTACTCAAGAAGCGGTGGCTGATCGCATGGGTACCACCAAGAGCGCCGTATCAAGGCTTGAAGGCGCAGGAAAGCATGCGCCTTCCATGGCATCGCTCAAGAGATATGCTGATGCGGTGGGCTGTACACTCAAAATTGAATTCATTCCACAACTGTCAATGCCGATTTAAAATTGATACACTTTTTCTGCAAATGCCGATTTAATTTTGATACACCCCCAATGCTTCCGTAAACTGTTTAGGCAACGGTAGCAGTCTCTTTTTTACCCCTTACCATTCCCGCCGCACGCTGACTTTTAAGACGATAGCTTTCCCCTGCAATCGGCACGATGCGTGCGTGATGCAGCAGGCGATCGAGCAGCGCAGCGGTGAGCGTGGCATCCTGGGCGAAGGTCGCATCCCATTGGCCGAACGGCAGGTTGCTGGTGACGATCAAACTGCCTTTTTCATAGCGCGCCGCGATCACCTGGAAGAACAGATTGGCCTGCTCGCGGCTCATCGGCAGATAGCCGATTTCATCAATGATAAGCAGGCGATAGCTGTTGATGGATCGATGCATCACGCTTTTCAGCTGATTCTGCATGTGCGCGGTGGTCAGAGTCAGCAGCAGGTCGGCGGCGGTGGTAAAGCGTGTTTTGATCCCGGCCTGTGCCGCCCGATAACCCAGGGCAATGGCCAAATGGGTTTTGCCCACACCCGAGGGGCCGACCAGCACCACATTCTCATTGCGCTCCACAAAGCCCAGTCCGGCCAGCTCCTCGATCTGGCTCCGCTTTACGCCTTGGGCAAATTCATAGTCAAAGTCGTCCAGCGTCTTGATTGCCGGGAAACCAGCCAACCGGGTGAGCATGTTCTGCTTTCTCACGTTACGCCCTGCCGCCTCAGCTTTAAGCAGGCCTTCAAGGAAATCGCTATAGGCGGTTTCATGTTGCGCGGCATCCTGTGCGGCCACCGGGTATGCCTGTGCCACGAACGGCAGGTTAAGCATCTCGCATAACGACAGCATTCTTTCGTGTTGGAGATTCATGCCGGCGCCCCCTGCTTATCGCGGATTTGCGCGAGGAGTTCCTCGTATATCGCCAGCGGGTGTTGCGCGGGCGTCACCTGGGCAATCCGCTCGACCACCACCACGGGTCGTTCGGCAAGCTTGATCTCTTCCTCACGCTGGGGCCGCGCCGCGCGGATGTCGCCGCACCAAGGACTGGGTAACGCTTGCAGGCATTCTTCCTGCAAGCGTTGGGCTGGGCGAATTTGCGTCGTACCATGGATGCGTTCATTGGCGATGTCTTTGAGCCAGATGCGCACCTGGATATTGGCGGTCACCGCATCCAGTATCAGCCCGGCCTGCTTGAGCTGCGCCACCAGCGGCACGTAAAACGAGCGGCGCAAATAGCCGTTGAAACGCTCGACCTTGCCCTTGGTCTTTGCCCGGTACGGACGGCACAGCTTGATCACAAAGCCGCAGTGGCGGGCGTAATCGAGAAACCCGGCGTGAAACTGATGCGCGCTCCCACCTGTGGCATCGCGTTCGATCACCACGGTCTTCATGTTGTCATACAGCACGCGTTTTGGGATGCCGCCAAAGGCTTCGAAGGCATGCTGGTGACACGCGATCAGCGTCTCGACTTTCATGTCAGTAACAAATTCGACAAAGCTCATCCGGCTGAAACCCAGCGTCGCACAGAACGCGTAAAGCGGGTCCCGGCCTTTGCGAAATTCGACCCAGTCGACTTGCATCTGCTCACCCGGCGCTGTCTCGAAACGCACCACCGGGTCGCACGGCAAAGCTGGCTTGAAGCCGTGCATATAGGCGCGCAGTTGGCTGCTACCCCCGGTGTAGCCCCGCGCCACGATCTCGCGCATCAGCACCGTCGCCGGTATCCAGTCCGGATGGGCTGCTGCCTGGCGCCCCATCAAGTAACCATGAAACGGCGATAGCCTGGTTACGCGCAACTTGTTGCGCTTGTAGCTTGGCAGCGTACCTACTTCCAGGTGGCTACGTACGGTGTTCACCGCACATCCCACCGCGATGGCAATCTTGCGCAAGCTCATGCCGTGTTTCCTCAGTATTTCGATTTCCACATACACCTCGTTTGTAATCATGGCCGATTCCAAAATCCGGCCATCTTCTCAAATCGGTGTATCAATTTTCAATCGGCACGCTGTATCAATTTACATCCGGCAGTGACACCTTTTTCTGCTGTCATTTCTTCGTCTCCTTAACTTGAATTCTATCCTCAGTTAAGAAATACGTTTTTCGGGGGCAAGGTCAGCTCAGAGTTGACCTTTCGGGTCGGATACATTACTATGCGCCGCCTTCGGAGAGGTGGCCGAGAGGTCG
>JBAQWL010000012.1:0-22844 GCA_049298895.1 Gallionella sp. | reverse complement strand
GGTGTCGATCACCCGGCCTATCAGGCCACCCTGGCTCCGCCCCCGACCGCAGTATGCGCATCCCTTTTAATTGACCTGAAGTAAACTCTGTGGGCTCATCGTGCCCAAACGGGTTCTTATCAAAGACCAGCCGTTTTCCCCAAGATATATAATGCGCAGAAAATTGAGATGCACTTCAATAGAGCATTAACCTCACTTGATCGCTGGGTGAGCAACTGCGTCCAGCATTTTCACCCTGACAGATAATCCACAGCGATCCCCGCGAATATTACCGCGCCGAACCAGTTGTTGTGCAGGAACGCCTTGAAGCACGTATCGCGCTCGCGGTGTTTTATCAAGCGGTAGTGGTATAGCGCAATGCCCTCGGCCAGTATCAGCCCGACAAAATAGTAAATTCCTGCGTCGATCATCAGCCCGGCCATGGCGAGCAACAACAGCGCGATCAAGTAGCAAACCATCACCGCAACCACATCGTATCTTCCGAACAGCAAGGCCGAGGAATGGATGCCGATACGGATGTCGTCATCCCGGTCCACCATCGCGTATTCGGTATCGTAAGCGATCACCCAGAACATATTAGCGACGAGCAGCAGCCACGCCACCGGCGGCACATTTGCTTGCTGAGCAGCGAATGCCATCGGGATGCCAAAACCGAACGCAATGCCGAGATAGGCTTGCGGAATGGCAAAGAAGCGTTTGGTGAACGGGTAAGTGGCGGCAATAAACACAGCCGGGAAAGACATCAGCAGTGTCAAACCATTGAGCGGCAGTATCAGCAAGAATGCGAGGAAGGAAAGGAAAGTAGCAAGCCACAACGCCTCATGTGGCGCAATGCGGCCGCTGGTGATGGGGCGCTCCTGAGTACGTTTCACATGGCGATCAAAGTCTCGATCTGCGTAGTCGTTGATGACACATCCGGCAGAGCGCATCAGCACCGTGCCCAACACGAAGATCAGCACGACGTACCATTCAGGTTGGCCGTTGCCTGCGATCCACACGCCCCACAGCGTCGGCCACAACAGCAGCATGATGCCGATGGGGCGATTCAACCGCGTGAGTTGCAGATACAGCGAAAGGCGTTCAGCAAGGCGCATGGGGTGATTGCCGGATGGTCTAGCGGTTCCTGGGTTTGCCTATGTCGCGCTGGTCTGGCATCTCATGAAGTTTTTTGGTAACTTCCTGCAAGTGTTCCTTTGCCTTGATGGCCGAATATACCGAGTTGTAGTAAGCCAGGCCGATCAGCGCCGCGATGATGCCGTATACCAACAAGGCAGGCTTGACGGGTACTTTGTGGACCACCCTGGTCGCAGTCACCATAAGGTAGAGCCACCAAGCGATACCCAACAAACCCAGATACGGCACGAGACTAAGCAAGATCGCGACCGGAACAATTATCTGCGTATACGCCAGGCAACGATAGCTGGTCTCATAGTTTTCGCTTGAGCCCATGAACGACCAGATCGCAAAAAAGATGCCTACCACAAAAAAACTCAGGATGACCGCAATCAGTGGCGCGATGATCAGACCGCCGGCCAGCATGCCCAAGTCATTAACGCCTACACCATGTGTCACGAACGATTCGACAGAGATCAGCGTTACATCGAGCAACACGGTCATAACCAGATAGAACATCGGATCGAGTATCCCGCCGGTCTTTGGCATGGCTCGGAAGAAATCAACTGGATTAGTCATCAGTTTTATTGCAAGATCTATTAATCCCTTGAAGTAAGATTTCACGGTAACAGTATTCAGGTTCATAGATTTCTCTTTGTGCGCTTTTAAAGTTACCCGCTTGATGTCACAACATAACAGGCTTCTGCAACGATACAAACAATCCCATTAATAGCTCGATTGCGCAAGAAACTGCGTCGACGCTCGTGGAGCAACAATTCAAGTATACAAAGATTTCAAAGGTGTTTGGTCAGGCTCAATATTTCCGGCAAGAATACTTCCGTCACCAGCAGCGGCGCGTCATGCAAATAGAACAGCGAGCGACGCGCCCATAACCTGTTCGGTGGATCATTTAACACAGCGGCAGCGCGTTGATACAACGGGTCTGTGTTACGCAGCGCTTTGTAATGAAGCGACTTGCGTTCCACCAGCGGATGGGCGAACAACATAGCGCCGAGCGGCTTGTTACCCAACGTGCGCACAGCCAACCATGCGGTGCGCAGGTGTTCGTCGGCGAGTGCGCTGTGCGCGAATACCACCGGCTGATTATCGGCATACAGGAACACTTCGCGCGCGTAAGCGAGTTGCTGCGGAGCGATGCCCAGCAGAGCGGATTCGTCCGGCGCGATGCGCGCCAGGCCAGCGCTTACCTTGTCCACCGCGAACTGGGTGCAGCGCTGCTGAATGCGATGTGTCAATGAGCCGCGATCGCGCAGCCAAGGAGTTAGCTCGGCTTCACAACCTAGTGCTGCACCATTCCAGAACTTATCAGACGCGCAGGTAATCATGTTTATTACCCATCCAGCGTTGCAAATGCGCCCGAGCCGCTTCCGGAAAATCGCGCAGCAGTTCATCTACAGCCTGGCGCGCCTGATCCAACAGATCCTCATCCGCGCTGATGTCGGCAAACCGCAACATCGCCACACCGCTTTGTCTTGCGCCGAGCAGCTCACCGGGGCCGCGCAATTGCAAGTCGTGTTGCGCGATGGCGAAACCGTCATTGCTCTCAAAAATGATTTTCAGCCTTGCACGCGCCAACTCGGAGAGCGGTTGTTGATAGAGCAGGATGCACAGGCTTTGTGCTGCGCCACGCCCCACCCGCCCGCGCAGCTGATGCAGCTGCGCCAGACCCATACGTTCGGCGTGGTCGATTACCATCAGGCTGGCGTTCGGCACATCTACGCCGACTTCGATGACCGTGGTGGCGACCAGCAGTTGCAAGTCGTTCGCCTTGAACGCCGCCATCACGCGCGCCTTCTCGGTATTGTCCAACTTGCCATGCACCAAGCCAATTTTGAGTTCTGGAAAATCGGCGCGCAATCTTTCGTAAGTCTCGATTACCGTTTGCAATTGTAACGCTTCTGACTCGTCGATCAACGGACATACCCAATAGGCCTGCTGTCCTGCCATGCAGGCGGAGCGCACCCGTGCTATCACCTCGTCGCGACGTTCATCGCTGATCAGCTTGGTGATCATCGGCGTGCGGCCCGGCGGCATCTCATCGATCACAGACACATCGAGGTCGGCGTAATAGCTCATCGCCAACGTTCTTGGTATTGGTGTGGCGCTCATCATCAGCTGGTGCGGCTCATTCGAATTAAATCCATCTGGCCGTTCGTGGTGAACGGATTTAGAAACCGCACCTTTCTTGCGCAACGCAAGGCGCTGCTGCACGCCAAATTTGTGTTGCTCATCCACTATCGCCAAACCGAGCTTGTGGAAACTGACCTGCCCCTGGAACAATGCATGCGTGCCGATCGCGAGCAACGTCTCGCCTGACGCGATACGCTCGGTGGCGAGTTGTTTTTCCTTTTTCTTCAGGCTGCCGGACAGCCACGCCGGCGTGAGGCCGAGCGGTTCAAGCCATCCGCGCAGCTTGAGGTAATTTTGCTCTGCGAGGATCTCGGTGGGTGCCATCAGTGCGGCCTGATATCCGTTCTCGATCGCCTGCAATGCAGCCAGGGCAGCAACGATAGTCTTGCCGCTGCCGACATCGCCGAGCAGCAATCGCTGCATCGGATGCGGCTTAGCCAGATCATGGCTGATCTCGGCAAAGGTACGCTGCTGCGCCCTAGTCAACGTGAACGGCAGGTTTTTTATCAGGCGGGTAGTGAGTTTCTGGTGCGGCGCAAGCGCGGGTGCTGTGCGCTTGCTGCGTTCACGGTGATGCACGCGCATTGAAAGCTGCTGTGCCAGCAGTTCGTCGAACTTGATGCGCCGCCATGCGGAATGGGTGCGCTCTTCCAATGAATTCGCCGAAATATCCGGTAGGGGGTTGTGTAGCAGATGGATACTTTCTGCGAAACTTGCCAATTGTAATTTTTGCAACAACGCATCCGGCAGCGTGTCGCTCATAGGTATCGTCTCTAGCGCGTTAACGATCAACTTGCGCAATAGGGATTGCGCCAGCCCCGCCGTGGTCGGGTAGATCGGTGTGAGGCTTTGCTGCAGCGGGGTGTCGTCATCCACCGCGCGGCATTTCGGGTGCACCATCTCCAGACCATAATGGCCCATGCGCACCTCGCCGATGGCGCGTATCTGCTTGCCGACCGCAAGCTGTTTTTGCTGGCTGGGATAGAAATTCAAAAAGCGCAGATACAACTCTCTGCCGCTATCCTCCAGGCGGCACACCAACGTGCGGCGCGGACGAAAGGCGATCTCACTGTGGGTGATGACACCCTGCACCTGCACCGTCTCGCCCGGCTGCACTGTGGCGATCGGCGCGAGATGGGTCTCGTCCTCGTAGCGCAGCGGCAGATGCAGCAACAGCTCCGCGCGATGATGGATACCGAGCTTGGCGAGTTTAGCTAGCGTGGCAGGGGAGATTTTAGTGGGTTGCACAACTAGCCTATTCCAATTTCATTTCGAAGACGAAACATGGCGGCAACACGCGAACGATGCTGCCAGCGCTAATGGCGTTACAACACGGTATGAGTGCAGCCCCCGGTGCGGGAGGAACGGCCTGGCAGCGGCTCCCGCAATCTGCTGTTTTCGCCAGTAACGTGTCGCCGTTGAACAACTATAACCAGCGCTTTTACTATCGTTTTTTGATAACCTGCTCAAATGGCTATAACCAATGACTTGCTCAGCGTCTTTTGCTGGGCTAGTCAGATGGCTAGTACTCATATCAGTTATTTCACCGGGAATGAGCGAGGAAACCAACGCAGTGTCGCTGATGAAATGGAAGAAGAATTAGTCCCGAACGACCAGCACGCCATCCATCTCCACCAGCGCGTTTCTTGGCAGCGCAGCCACGCCCACCGCTGCGCGTGCTGGATAAGGTTGGCGGAAATAACCAGCCATAATCTCGTTCACCTTGGTAAAGTAACTGAGGTCGGTGAGATACACATTCAGTTTCACCAGATCGTCAAAACTGCTGTCGGCTGCGCTGGCCACTGCGCGCAGATTCCGGAACACACGGTGGATCTGCGCCTCGATACCCTCCACCATCTGCATGGTGATCGGGTCGAGCCCAATCTGGCCGGATAGATATACCGTTTCACCAACGCGCACCGCTTGCGAATAAGTGCCGATCGCAGCGGGGGCATCGGGGGTTTGGATAATTTTTTTGCTTCCCATGTTGTCCTCTGTATCAAAATAACCCTCGCCCAACAGCGTGAGCGGTTAACAAGAACGCAATTATAGCCGTTCAGGTAATCACCGTCGGCTGTTCGCGCCCGGTACGCTTGCACAATTCCGATATCTGTAATGCGATGCCGATCAACGTACCTAGCGCCGCTTGCGCATCCAAGTGATGCATGGAGACATCCGGCTCGAAACATTCAAGATAGATGCGCAACGTGGCGCCCTCGGTGCCGGTGCCGGAGAGCCTGAACACGATACGCGATCCATCGGTGAACAGAATGCGTACTCCCTGGCCGGAGCTGACACTATCATCCACTGGATCCGTATAACTGAAATCATCACACTGATGTACTTGCAATTCTCCAAACCGCGCGCCCCGCAGCTCGGCAAAGCGGTCGTGCAGCAGTTTCATCACGCCGTTGGCCGCATCGGTGGGGATGCCTTCATAGTCGTGACGCGAATAGACATTGCGCCCAAAGCGCGCCCAGTGTTCGCGCATGATGGTCTCCACCGGTTGTTTGCGCACCGCAAGTATGTTCAACCAGAACAGCACCGCCCACAGACCGTCTTTTTCGCGGATGTGGCTCGAACCGGTGCCAAAACTCTCTTCGCCGCATAGCGTCACTTTTCCCGCATCCATCAAGTTACCGAAGAACTTCCATCCGGTCGGCGTCTCATAACACGGAACATTGAGGACTTCAGCCACACGATCCACCGCTGCACTGGTCGGCATCGAGCGCGCGATACCTGCCAGCCCCTGCGCATATCCCGGTACCAGATGCGCATTGGCGGCAAGGATGGCAAGACTGTCGGATGGCGCGACGAAAAAACGCTTGCCCAAGATCATGTTGCGGTCGCCATCGCCATCCGAGGCAGCACCGAAATCCGGCGCATCCTCGCCATATAGCACCTCCGCCAGTTCGCGCGCGTAAGTGAGATTGGGGTCTGGATGACCGCCGCCGAAATCAGGAAGCGGCACAGCATTCATCAGACTGCCAGTCGAGGCGCCCAGTCGACGCACTAAAATCTCCTGCGCATACGGACCGTTGACCGCGTGCATGGCATCGAACTTGATGCGGAAGCCACCCTCTATCAGTTTGCGGATTGCGCTGAAATCGAACAGGGACTCCATCAACTCGGCATAGTCGGCAACCGGATCGATGACCGACACAATCATATTACCCAGCTTGCTGTCACCCAGTGTATCCAGCGCGATCTCAGGCGCGCCTGCCGCATCGAGGATGTGGTATTGGGCGATCTTTTTGCTTTGCGCAAATATTGCCTCGGTGATTTTTTCCGGTGCCGGTCCACCGTTGGCAGTGTTGTACTTGATGCCAAAATCGCCATCCTGACCGCCCGGATTATGGCTGGCAGAAAGAATGATGCCGCCGAAGGTCTGGTATTTGCGGATCAAACAGGAAGCTGCAGGCGTGGAAAGCAGTCCGTCCCGACCGACCAGCATCCTGGCAAAACCATTTGCTGCCGCCATCCTGAGAATGATCTGGGTTGCCTCTCGATTGTAATAGCGGCCATCACCGCCCAGCACCAGCGTCGCACCCATTGGGGCAGCGATAATGTCAAAAATGGACTGGACGAAATTTTCCAGATAGTGCGTCTGCCGGAAGATCGGCACGCGCTTGCGCAGACCCGACGTCCCGGGCTTTTGATCTTGAAATGGGACGGTGGCGACTGTAAGGGCCTGCATCGTTGTTCCTGTATTTTATTGCAACTCTGCGGATATTTTACCATCGCTGAACCCGTATTCGGTTTCCATAAACCGCCAGTGATCTGAGGTTCCAAACGGCCTCCAGCATTTTAGACCTATTGACGACCCACCCGCCCACGATTACATTCACGTCCTTAGCCAGATGAACCCCTAAATAATTAGTCAACCCAACCGGGTCTTTAAGAAATGAAAAAAATAGCAGCGATTTTCGTGGCACTTACTTTGTTTTCTGCAATTTCATCTGCTGCACAGGCCACCGTTGCCGCTGCAGGCCGGATTTACGTAGTAAGCGGCAATGTTTTTGTCACTCAGGATAAAAATCCCACCCATCAGGTAAGCGATAATGAAGCCATAGCATCAAATACCCTGATCGTCACTGGGAACAAAAGTACGGCTCTGTTGAAATTCGAAGATGGTCAGATCGTTACCATGCAAGCCAACTCTGCTTTGCGTGTGCGTGAATATCGTTATGAGGCCAAGCAGATCGAAAAAAGTAATATTGTTTTCTCTATGCTCAAGGGTGGAATGCGATTCGTCACAGGGCTGATCGGACAACAAAGAAAGCAGGCGTTCAGGCTATTGACCCCAAACGCAACCGTATCGATACGCGGAACCGAATTCATGGTAACCATAGTAGGTAACACCATGTATAGCCAAGTATTGACCGGAAATATTGGCTTGACTAATGCTGCGGGAGTAGCGACTCTTGGCGCAGGTCAATCCGCTGTTATACCCTCTTCGGGCGCCTTGGTCGCCTTGGTCTCTGCTTCTAAAATCCCTGCTGGCACATTTGCTGAACTGCTTTCCATACCGACTGATCCGTTAGCAATTTCCACTTCAGCCACAACACCCACTCCAGTCAAGGCGCCTACACCTCCTGTGCCTGACGCTGCACCTGTAGCTGTTGGCAAAGCTACCAGTGTAATCGGAGCGGCAAGCGCCAGTGCGGGTGCCGCTACTTCTGTAGCCGGAGCCGCTGTGACCGGAACTTCCGCAGCTAAGGCTTCGATAGGCAAGGCGGGGAGTGTATTGGCGGGTGTGGTGGGCAGTGATCCAGCCTCAAAACCAGTCGTCCCAAAACCAGCCGTCTCAAAACCAGTCGTGCCCGTGGTCAGCCCTCCAAAGTCAGCTGAACCAGCGAAAGAGGATGTCCAAAAAGAAATGGTTCAGGTTATTAAATCCGGCAAAGGGATTACCGGCAAGGTAGGTACGCTAGGCTACGGTCTTGAGTATAGCTTGGGCATCTCTGAGCGCATGACCGCCCGTTTTGGCCTCAACGCTTACACGTACAAATACAATGCAGATTCAAGCACGGTGAACTACGACTTCAAGTTAAAGCTGCAATCCCTCAGCGCATTAGCAGATTGGTATCCGTTCAAAGAGGGCTTCCGTGCTAGCGGTGGCTTGTTTTACAACAACAATAAAGCGACGCTGGACGCCATGCCCGGCGCAACCGGCTACACCATTAACGGTACGCCCTATTCATCTGCCGAGGTCGGTACGCTGCAAGGCACTGTGTCTTTCAACAAATTGGCTCCCTATATCGGGGTGGGTTGGGGTAATCCAGTCGCAAAGGATAAGGGCTGGGGTGTTGTCTTCGATATTGGCGCCTTGTTTCAGAACCAGCCGAAGACCAGCCTGGTTGCTATCTGTGGCACAGCACCAGATTGCAACACGCTACAAGCCAATGTAGCAGCGGAAAACGTCAAGTTGAAAAACGATTTGAGTGGCTTCAGGATCTGGCCAGTGTTATCAATCGGCGCTTCTTATCAGTGGTAAGCATCTAGAGTGTGAATGAAAGCCGTTTAGCGTGACAAAGGGCGGGTCAACCCGCCCTTTTATTTTGCCTTTTGGCTTTGTTGCACGAGCAAATTTCCCCAAGATTTTCAATTCCTGCAATAATTGCAGGCGCGAACCAACCATATTGAAACAGGTAATACAACATGATGAGTCAAGATGATCTAAAACTGGCTGTCGCCAAAGCTGCGATCGGGCATATACCGTTCGATTGCATCGTCGGAGTGGGCACAGGCTCCACCGCTAATTTTTTCATCGATGAATTAGCCAAGATCAAGCACAAAATTCGAGGTGCTGTCGCCAGTTCGGAGGCTTCAGCAAAACGGCTGCAGGGGCATGGCATCGAAGTGTTATCTCTAAATGATGCGGGCGATCTGTCGGTGTATGTGGACGGGGCAGACGAGATCACGCGCAATCTGCATATGATCAAAGGCGGCGGCGGGGCACTGACCCGAGAGAAGATCGTGGCCGCAGCGAGCAAAAAATTTATCTGTGTGTGCGATGCCAGCAAGCTGGTGAATGTACTAGGCAAGTTCCCGCTACCTATCGAAGTGATCCCGATGGCGCGCAGTTCGGTGGCGCGTCAACTCACCGCATTGGGTGGACAGCCCAAATTACGCGAAGGCTTCACCACCGATAATGGCAACGTGATTCTGGATGTACATGGGCTACAGATCATGAATCCGGTGGAGTTGGAATCCGAGCTGGATCACATCGCTGGCGTAGTCAGTAACGGCTTGTTTGCCCGTCGCGCGGCCGATGTGCTGCTGATCGGCACAGCAAAAGGTGTAGAGACATTAACCGTATAATGTACTTATCTTACCTTTCCCTCTGGTGAAGCGTGCAAACAGATGAAGTGATGATGGCGAGAACTTTCATCTGCCTGTCACATCTACAACGTATGCTGAGCAACAGTTTAATTTAAAGGATTACATCATGACCAGTAGCGACCATATCTCCCGCCAGTTCGATGCTGACCTCGAAGCAATTCGCGCCAGTGTTTTGCAAATGGGTGGTTTGGTGGAGAGCCAAATCAAAAGTGCCATTGAATCACTAGTCAGCGGAAATGTAGCTTTGATGAACCAGGTGATCGCAAATGACCATCGCGTCAACGCGATGGAAGTGAAGATAGACGAAGCATGCAGCCAGGTGATTGCGCGGCGCCAACCGACCGCTGGCGATCTGCGTTTAGTGATGGCAGTGATCAAGACCATCACCGATCTGGAACGCATTGGCGATGAAGCCGAAAAAATCTCGCGTATGGCCAAGCTACTATCGCAGAAACAAGGGTTTGCACTTCCCCGTTTTCAGGAAATTAAACACGCTGCCGAGATTGCCCTGGATATGCTGCGGAAATCGCTGGATGCCTTTGCGCGCCTGGATGTAATGATGGCTGCCCAAGTAGTTCGGCTGGATGATCAGGTAGACGAAGAATTCCGTGCCATCATGCGATATCTCATCACTTTCATGATGGAAGACCCGCGCACCATTTCTACTTCGCTGGAAATTCTGTTCGTCGCAAAAGCCATTGAGCGCATGGGCGACCATGCGAAAAACATGTCCGAATATGTCATCTACATGGTCAAGGGACGCGATGTCCGCCACATTACTGTGGACGAAATCGAGCAGGAAATCCAGGATTAGCTTTCGTCGGTGTCGGCTGCCAAGCTAAGTTTGGTTCTCCAGTATTTCACTCAACACACGCGCCATACCTGTCTGCCACGATGGCAGATTCACGTCAAAACTGGACTTCAACTTTGCAGTATCCATGCGTGAATTGAGTGGGCGTTTGGCAGGCGTGGGGTAGGCAGTTGTCGGCACCGGCTTGATCTCATCCATAGCAACTTTCAGCTCGATACCTGCTTGCCGGGCAAAGTCAATGACAAAACGGGCATAACCGTGCCAAGTTGTCACCCCTCCGGCGGCCAGATGATACAGACCGGATAATTCCGTTCGCTGCCGTGCCATGCGGATCGCATGGGCGGTAACGTCAGCCAATAGATCTGCGCCGGTAGGGGCGCCAAATTGGTCATTGATAACGCTCAGGCTGTCCCGCTCGCGTGCCAACCGCAGCATGGTCTTGGCAAAATTGCCGCCTCTTGCGCCATACACCCAACTGGTACGGAAGATCAGGTGCCGACAACCGGATTGTTGTATGAGCTGCTCGCCTTCCAGCTTGGTCGTGCCATACACACCGAGCGGCCCGGTGGCATTCGTCTCCAACCAAGGCCCGTCACCGCTCCCGTCGAACACATAGTCGGTGGAATAATGAATCAGCCAGGCATTACCGCGTTTAGCCTCTTGTGCCAACACGCTGGGTGCAAGCGCGTTGATAGTGCGCGCCAGTTCCGGTTCGCTTTCAGCTTTGTCCACCGCAGTGTGAGCGGCCGCATTCACGATCACATCCGGCGCAACGAGGCGAACCGTTTCGGCGATGCCCTCCAGATCGGTAAAGTCGCCGCACAAATCCTGACCATGTGAACCCAGATCAATCAGCTCACCCAGTGGCGCCAGACTGCGCTGCAGCTCCCAGCCGACCTGCCCGTTCCTGCCGAACAGCAGTATCTTCACTATGCCCGCTCCTCGTAGTTCTTTTCGACCCACTGCCGGTAGGCTCCGGACTGCACATGGTCAACCCAACCCTGATTGTCCAGATACCACTGCACGGTTTTGCGTATACCCGTCTCGAATGTCTCGCTTGGCTTCCAGCCCAATTCACGTTCGATCTTGCGCGCATCGATTGCATAGCGACGATCATGGCCGGGACGATCAGTAACAAAAGTGGTCTGCTCGCGGTAAGACTTGCCATCGGCTCGTGGTCGCAGTTCATCAAGCAGGGTGCAAATGATATACACGATATCGAGGTTGGCCTTTTCATTCCAGCCGCCGACGTTGTATACCTCTCCCAGCCTGCCCTTTTCCAGTACGCGGCGGATCGCACTGCAATGATCCTTAACGTATAGCCAGTCGCGAATCTGCTGCCCATCGCCATACACCGGCAGTACTTTGCCCGCGAGCGCGTTGACGATCATCAGCGGGATGAGCTTCTCCGGAAAATGATACGGGCCATAGTTATTAGAACAGTTGGTAGTCAACACCGGCAATCCGTAGGTGTGATGATAGGCGCGCACCAGATGGTCGCTGGCAGCCTTACTAGCAGAGTAAGGGCTATTCGGTTCATAGCAATGCGTTTCGCTGAATGCCGGATCATCCTTCGCCAGCGAGCCATACACTTCATCGGTGGAAACATGCAGAAAGCGAAATCCGGATTTTTCCAGATCGGCCAAGCCCGACCAGTAAACACGCACCGCCTCCAGCAAATGGAATGTCCCGACGATGTTGGTCTGAATGAAATCTTCGGGGCCGTGTATCGACCTGTCCACATGGCTTTCCGCCGCAAAATTGAGGACGGCGCGCGGACGATATTGCGCCAGCAGCTTGCCCACCAATGTCGCATCGCCGATGTCGCCCTGCACAAAGACATGACGCGAGTCAACTTTAAGGGAAGCGAGATTCTCAAGATTGCCTGCGTAAGTCAGTTTGTCCAGACTGACCACGCCCTCGTCTTGTTGCGCGAACCAGTCGAGGACGAAATTGGAACCGATGAAACCTGCGCTGCCAGTCACTAAAATCATGTTGTTCTGCCGAACCCGTCAAAGCGCCCGAAATTTCAAAGAGTGGAGATTATATTCGATGCCTATCACCTTTTAAACATCCCGTTTGGCACTGTGGTCACAATCCATCATTGGCTGGGTACCCAGTTAGCGCCGGACACCCTTGGTGTCGATTAGCATACACGACTCCCTGAAGCCAGGCACAAGGATACGCCCTGCCATGCGCGCTGGTTGCCCGCACCGTTTCGCACGCCTGCACTTCAGTACAATTGTTATTATCAATTTAACAGTTAGGCTAGCCTTGAATTTATTGCTGGAGGAAAGAATTTGGCTTCGTGCTTTAACTGCTTCACAGCAGCAGAGCCGCGGAAACATCTCCTCATTAGTATGGTATGCAAGTAAAAATGTGGATTTGATATGCGCGCACTATGTAATGAGTTAATGATCCAATCCGGTGCTATGTGCACTGAAAAATTCGGTAATTTTTATCTCAATATAAAGAAAGATAGACACTTAACCCTTCCCGGATATGGGGAAATAGGGAATGCACAAAAATATTATTTATTTAAAACAATATATTAACTAATTGTGGCATGTAAAGTGCTTATATTGCGATCCCAGCAGAAACAAACAAAAACTGGTTGGAAAGTCAACAAAAATCTTTGGAGTACATAAAGTAACAATCCCGTTACTTGAATAGAGTTTGCGCATAATTTAGGAGAATTGCCATGTTTGATTTAAGTATGCCCCAGGTCAGCCAAGAGCTGACAAGAAATATTAACTCAGGGAAGGGCGCAATCAAAAGTCGCTCCCTCGCCTCCTTGGTACTCGCCATATTTTTGTGTAGCGGCTTTCAACTCGCATCTGCTGGTGCAGATGGACATGGGGGTGAAAGACATCATAGAAAACACCATGTGACCCTTCCAAATGGTGACCTCTTGGCGGTGCAAGGCGCTATCGCCACCTTAACGGATCAACTCAACGCTTTGGTAGCAAGGGTTTCTACTCTTGAAGAGCGTGTAATCGCAGATGAAAATGCGATGATATCATTAGTGAACCAGATTAATGTTCTCAATGTGCTTATCAACCAGAACCTGACCAGCATCACCGCTATCCAAAATGAAATCCTGACACTACAGAATCAAAATACTTACCTTACATCTCTGATTGCCACCAACACAGGTGATATTGCTGCACTTCAATTACAGGTAAGTCAGAACGCTGCGCTGATTACAACCCTGGAGGCATCGGTATTGCTGGTACAGAATAGTGTTATTAATCTCGGAACCAGCCTTCAGGCTCAGATCGACAACAGTTTAGTTTTGATCGCGGCGCTGCAGGGTGAGATTGATATGATCAACTCCGATCTGGCATTCAGGGATATGCTGTTGGGTGGTATCTGCCCGAGCGGCGAAGCAGCAGTAGAGATCCAGGCAAATGGTGCCTTGGTTTGTGCGGTTGTGGGCGGTGGCACAGGTGGTGGCTCGTTAACAGTGACGCAATTCGCTGTGTTTCAGACGGTCAATATAGGTCCGGGTGCAAGTTCTGGTAACATTATTACTGGTTGTCCAGCCGGTTCAGTAGCCACGGACAGTGGAATAGCGGGTGCAGATCGCGTCCGGATCAATCGCATGTACACTCTCGGTAATACCGCTCCTGATAATGGTGGGCCTCTGACATTAAGTTCAGCAGTAATACGAGTTACAAACACTGACCTCTCTTTGCCGACATTCGTGACCGCCATTGTCAACTGTCTACAATTTAGTGCTGTCCCTTGATACAAATAAGTCGTCACCCAGCGTATTGGCATACATATTAAACCCGCTAGCTTATTCTGGTGACTTTTCAAGCCCCGCAAATAGCGGGGCTTTTTTATGGATGGCTGATTTCGTTTGTTCGCAACGCATAGTTAAACATCGTAAATTTTGCAAGTTTCAGTCTCGTTCCAACGGCGGTACTTGGCACTTCACTTAAAGCTGGCGGGTGTCGTAGCCTATTGATCATATGATTATCATTCGGGTGCGTGCGCAAAATACCAGGCCGCCGTTGCACGCAATCCTTGCTCCAGTGTATAAGGCGGAACCCAACCCAACTCGCGGCGTATCTTTGCATCACTCACGCGCAACGAACCAAACAGGCTGTCAAGCTGATCCGAACGCCCCAATACGGCCGCAGCAACACGCAACAAACCGGGTGGGATATAGAACGTGCGGCTTTTCCGCCCCAGTGTCGCGGCGATCTTTTCCACCAGCAACGCGGTCGAAACATCCTCGCCATCGCGCACCAGATAGGTCTGCCCCGCCGCTGCAGGATGAGTCGCACAGACGATCAGTGCATCCACCAGATTACCGACATACACCAAGCTGCGCGCATTGTTTGCGCCCGCCAGTGGCAGTGGCAAGCCCTTGTTTATCGCTGCCAACAACTTCTGGAAATTTCCCTTGGCTGTCGGCCCATAAACCAACGGGGGACGCACAACGACGATTCCCAGTCTGGTTTCCAGCGCAATTTCCCGCAATGCCTGCTCTGCCTGCCACTTGGAAACCGCATAGGCATTATGCGGATGTGGCGTATCGCTTTCCAAAAACGCCTGCGCGCCATCGGTCCGATTGCCATTCACCCCTATCGAACTCACATACACCAGCCGCTTGACCTGGGCTTGCACGGCCTGCCGGGCAAGATTCACCGTGCCGTGCAGATTAACCCTGAGAAACTCCGCCAGCGGATCGACAGCAGTTTCTTGCATCACATGCACCCGAGCCGCCAGATGGACGATGACATCCACTCCGTGCAACGCATCTGCCCAGACCGTTCCCCCATCAATCTGCCCGACCCCCACCCCTTCAGCATTGTTAACCGGCGATTGCACCGTGCGCATTGCTGCCCGAACAGTCTGTCCTTGCCGTACCAGTTCAGCGCAAAGCAAGCTACCGACAAAACCACGGGCTCCGGTAATTAAATATTTCATCTTTGTGCCGCCCGCCTGCATACAGTGTCCGAACAGCAATTGAGGCCGTTGCAATCAACCACGCGCAAGAACGAGATCATTGGCAAACAGTTCACCACACACCACTTGCGATCAAAATACACAATGCAAATCTTTCAACAAACTTTCTTCTTCCCGCAACGGCGAAGCTCAGTAAACGCAACCTCGCCCCGAAGCCTTTATCCATTAACGCCGACCGTAGCAACGCCAATTTATCTTGTTTGTGGCGATCATTGACCAGCGGGCTGATACTACTTGCAATCTTGTATGCCTCCCGTCGATGCCAGCCGGAATGCGTTCCCTTGATGCGGCGCAACATCTGCCTGATCCCGATGTTTGCGCCAAATTCATTTCTGTCATGCTGACGATAAAGTACCGAAGGGTAAGGATCGATATACCAGACACCATCGGTAGCGCGACAAATTGCATATACCAGCCAATCATGAAGAGCGCATTGCCTGGCCACAGAGCGATCATCCAGCAGTAACGCTTTCAGCTGGACCACCAGTTCCGGCCTCATCAGATAAGTGCAGCCCGGACCGGCAGACCCAAAATTGTAGTCCCAGTCAAGCTGAGGGTGGGATTTGTCGATTAATACCTTGCGTCCATCCGGCCAGATGGCCGTGACGTTTGAGGAGATTGCGGTTAAACCGCGCTGCTCGATCAATGAAGAATGACGACTTAGCTTTTCAGCCTGCCAAATATCATCCTGATCCGCAAAGGCAACATAGTCCGCGCCTTGCCATTCAGCATCACAAACCAGCCTGTAAAAATTCTGGGCCGCACTGCCAAACACGCCAGTCTCAGGCAGGATTTTTAATCTGGGTTCAAGCTTGCTCTGTTGTTGCAGCCATTCCCAAGTGCCATCACTGGAAGCATCATCGGATACCCAGACGGTGGGATTGACTGCATGCTGACCGAAAATGCTGGCCAACTGCTCCGGCAGCCAGCGCAAACCATTATGTGTAGCCAATAGAACGGCAATGTTGGGTAACTGAATGGGTTTATAAGATTGCTGCATTTTGCATCGCCCCTGAATCAACAGGCAGCTACCAAACTTGCGGAATTTGCCATTGTAACAATCCGGTCACTTACCGATGTTATGGCTGTTCAACACCTTTTTGACTGCATCCAGGTATTGATAGCCATACCGTTCATCCGGCTCAAGATAAGCTCCTTCACTCCATTCATTCCAGGCATTCAGAAAAATAAAATTTTCTGGAAGCTTTCTTTGCGGCAGGGTATCCACCAGCATGAAAAACCATTTATGGAAACTTTCTGGTGACGCACCTCGGTAGACCGTCGCTCTGTTCTTATACCGCGCTGTATTATCCCAATCCACAAAAGCACCCGGGAACGTCGTCAGTTTCTGATCCGGGCGAATCGCGACGACTTGCCGCCAAGCTGTTTCGTAATCATGCAAAGTAAGCGCTTTGGAAAACTTGGCCCTTACATCCCGCAACATGTCCTGATAGCGTTCTGGCAATGCGAGCACAAGCGTGAACAATGGTGAATGCCTGATCGATTTTCTATTGTAGGTTGGCGAATTGATCGCCTCAAACGGCTGAAACTGGAACAGCGCATCGAATGAATTCAAACAATTCGTGCTGGCCAATTCACCCTGTTTTTGAAATATAAAATACAATCCGGGCAGCCCATCCTGCTGCGCCAGTTCGCGCCAGAACGCCAACATTTCATCTATCTTTTCTATCCTGTTTGGCCGATAGATCACGAACACCGGTTTGCCATTCACCTTGATGGCTCTCGGGTCCGACCATGCCTTGATCAGGTAATCGTAATGCCGCTTCCAGCTTTCCCGGGTCGGGGGATGAGTCTGCTGAATAAGCACATGGTGCTTCCGCCCATCCCACCTTCTAGTCCAGGTTTCGTTGGCCCACGACAGACAAAACGGGAAATCAATATCCTTGCTTCCCATAATCAGATTCGTCGGCGCTTCAAGCAATTGTTTGCCATCGAACCAGTAGTGATAATGGCAGAACCCGTATACCCCATACTGCTTGGCGAGGTCGATCTGCCTGCGAAGCGTCTCCAGCCGAGCCTGGTCATAGTAATTCTTGTTTAACGGCACGCGCGGCTGATAATGCCCATCATACTGTGGACTCGCCGTCTTGACGTTTTCCCAGTCGGTAAAGCCTTTGCCCCACCATGCATCATTCTCAGGGATGGCATAAAACTGGGGGAAGTACATTGCGATCAATTTCGCGGGGTCTTTGTTCAACATACCGGATGCAACATTTTGATCCACATCCTTCAAATCTTTATCACTCGAACTATACGCCATGACTACCCTTTAAAAGTCACCCTCATCTTCTACCTGAGCAGACGAAGACCGCATTACAATTTTTTTGAAAAAGTGCTTGATCATCCAAGACATGCCGCCTCTGCACCATGGATTTTCCAACGACCAGCGTGTACCGGCAGTATATCCTACCCTCCGTACCAGTTGATAAACAGCGCCGCAAAACGGTCTTGCATCCGCGCTTATGTCACTTGTTCCTGTCGGGATCGATACCCAGCAACTCGCACAACGCCAACAAATAGGTACGAAACGAAAAATGCCGGTCAACATGGTCTTGCGCTGCCTTGCCTAGACTGGCGGAAAGCCCGGGCGTATCCAGCAGCCGACAGATCGCCGCCGAGAACGCCGCAACATTCTGCGCCGGCACGGTCAATCCGCCGACTTCTACCACAAGATTTGCGGCGCCCCCGGTAGAGGAAAACGCCACGACAGGCACACCGGCATCTAACGACTCGAGCACGACGTTCGGAAACGGATCTTCCCGCGAGGTAAGCGCATAAACATCCGATCCGGCATGGTAGATCGAGGTATCAGGGTCATAGCCGACGAAATGGATATGGTCTTTGCATGGCCTGTCGAGTAGCCTCTTCTCGATATCGCTTTGCATCTTTGCATCCCAGTGTCCCACCCACACAAAGTCAACGTCGTCCCTTTTCTCTAGGATTTCAAAAGCGCACTCGACGAACAGATCGACGCCTTTTCTATAGTCGGCATAGCCGACTGCGAGCACCACTTTTGCGGCTGATGGCAGGCCCAACCGCTGGCGCAATGCCGCCCGCGCAGCATCCTTCTCCGTTCGCCACTTATTTTTCCGGTACAAGCCTTGAGGACGGATGACTTGCCTTGCGCTGTCGACATGCGCGAACTGCGAGAAGCCGTCAGCAACGATTTGCGCAGGAAAAACGATTGTTTTTGCAGATGCAGCGATCTGCCTGGCTTGCTGTTCAAGCTGATGGCTCTGAATGACCCCCGGCAATTCATGCACAAGACAGATACATTCGATCCCGGCATCACTGAATACGGGCACGATCTTTCCTGAAGTTGTGGTGTTGACGATAGCTCTGGTGAAACCACGCTGTACCAATGACCGTGCCAGCTTGCCCATGTCCGAAATCTTGGCGTCGAATTCACTTAGCTCATGAACAAGTGCCAGCGCTGCGAAATCACTTTTTAGCCGACCACCACCCAAAAGGATCACTTCCACATCTAGGCCCAGCTCCTGTTTGAGCATCCTGACCATGCCCAGCGCCAGAAATTGAGCCCCATGCGCCTGTGCATTATGTGACACCACCACGATGCGCTGTGACGGATCACTCCTCGACGCGCTATAGCTCACATCATGGAGTGAATTATCGATAGGCGCATTGTGTCTCTGCCAATCCGCATAGGACTTGAACCGGCGAAAAATAAAAGGGAAATTACTGAACAGGCGATGCCTGAGCTTTTCCTTGTCCCGCGTTGAGAGCGGCAGACCCTGCCATAGCCGGCGAGCACCCTGCGTGACGGAACGATGCGCCAACAAGTAAAATTTATTCAGGTGCATCGTCAACCTATCTAATTCCAACATCTAGTAGAGGGATTCTGCTTACACAAAATTCGGGGCGCCCTCCCTGCTCAACGAGCCGCTTTCGCTAGCTCCCCCTTCATCCACTCCGCCGTGCGCGCGATACCGTCTCGCATGGATACCGATGGCGACCAATGCAGTTCTGCTCGCGCAAGGTCATTACTCAGCACGCTCACCGGCACATCAAATGGCCGCGCAGGAAGATAACGGCGCTCGATCGGCTTGCCAACCGCTTCTTCGAGCATGGCTATCAGTTCATTCAAACTGGTACCCGAGCCCGAACTGATGTTGAACACGTTTTTTGGCCCGGTATATTCCACCGCCCGGACAAATGCCTCCGCCACGTCGCTGACGTGGATGTAATCCCGTGTGACAGTACCGTCACCCCATATTTCGATGGGATACCCGGCAAGTGCGCGGTGCAAGAACACCCCGACCACGCCCTGTGCCGTCTCGACGCGTTGCCGTTCGCCATAGGGATTGGCGACTCTCATGGAAACCGTTTTGATACCATGCAGGTACTCGTACAAGTGCAGATATTTTTCGATCACCAGCTTGGTTATCCCGTAGGAAACCAACGGATCGGTTGGATGACCTTCATTGATCGGCAAATGCTTGGGGATGCCGTACACCGTACCACCGGAAGAAATGAAAACGATCCTGGGTATTTTCTTGACGACCATGGCATTGAGCAGCTGCAGCGTTCCCACCACATTGCTTTGCACATCATAGATCGGGTCATCGTTGGAATTTTTTGGCAGGGTGGTCGAAACCAGATGCAGTATCACATCGGCCCCGCCTATCGCGCTGCCCACATCATGCGCGCTCAAAAAATCGCCTGTGATCCACTCTACCTGCTCCCCTGCCTTGAATTTCCGGAAGGGCTAGACTCGCGGCCGCTCGAAAATTCTGAGCGCATGCCCATCCTTCAACAGTCGATCTGCGATCGCCGAGCCAATAAATCCACCGCCGCCAAATATCACATATTTCATAATGTTGATGCTCACTCTATTTTTCGTTTTCCAACGGTTGACTTGATGCTACCAGCTTTTCATCAAGCAAAGCGTTTAGGCAGACATCCATAAATTGCTTTGGTAGCCGCATCTTATAAAAGATATTTTTCATCATGGCTCATACCTGTCCATGCACAACAAATGAATTGTAAATTGCCACGACCTCTTCGGTCATGGACATAGTGGTCTTAGGATAATTTGTAGTGTTGCTTAACTGACGGGAGCTCTCCGGGTTTGCGAGGATTTGTCGCATGACCCGTTCCAGATCCTCAATACTTCCCCGCGTAAAGGCGTACCCGTTTTTTCCCTGTTCCAGAAACTCGGTTAATCCCTCCACATCAGATACGATCACCGGTGTATGGCTGGCCAAAGCATCAAGCAGAACCAGCGGACTGTTCTCATACCAGGTCGAAGGAATCACAAGAAAATCCATTTCGTCCAGTACTTGCCTCATACGCTCTGCTGGAAAAATACCCCGAAAGAAAACCGGGAAGCTGGTGCAACGCTCTTTCATGGCTAAGCTGTATGCAGGAAACTGATCTTCCGCCCCATAGATATGCAATTCGCAATTGGCAATCGGCAATCGGCAAAAAGCTTCAACCAGAAGGGCGGTTCCCTTGTGCGGGGCAATCTGGCCGATAAATCCAAAACGGATCGGCTGTGACGCGGGGCCAGTCTGTTTTGGTTGCCGATCCAGATCGACACCAAAGTTTATTTTGTGAATGGGAGCCGCAGTAAGGCCGTTTCTCTCATACGCTGTCTGCAGAAATAGAGTGGGAGCAAAAACGGCACGATAGAGGCCATAGTGTTTAGCCAGTATTTTTGGGCGTGCCTTGATGTCGCGCAACCGTGCCGATAGCTGACTATGCTTCAGCACAGGCATCTTATGTACCCAGTCGTACAAGGTACAACCCCATTGGATGAGTGGCGCAATCCTGTTGAGCGTTTTTTCGCCAAGAGTCGAATTCGCTTGTCGAACCCCGGCCTTGACGTAACACGCAAAGCAATTAGTACGTTGAGAATTTGGGCCTGAACATAGACTGCCATCTGCCGCTTCAAGTTTGCTGTTATAACAAAACCCAAAGAAATCGGTAAAAGTTGCCACCGCAGGAATGGCGAGATCCTGAGTTGCATCCAATAACGCGGCGCTGTGATTGGCTATATGAGTAACATGTACGATGTCGGGGCGTAGCTCCTCCAAAAGATCCATATGAATCTGTCTCATTTTTGGCTGGTGATATGTTTCCCCAAGTGTGGTGTGAGGGATGTAGTTTTTATCAATGCAATAAACTGGTATGCCTTGATATTCGTAATGAGTAATAAGACTGCCCGCTCTTTTTTCGCCCACAGGGATACTGCTAACAACCACTGGTTCGTGCCCCATCGCTCGCAGATTCTTGGCAAGCGCCAGCGTGTAAGTTTCAGTCCCGTGATAGTGGGTCGGGAAGAAGCAATGGACATATAGGGCAATTTTCATTTCACACTATCGAGTACTTCCTGGTACATTCGTCAACAGGATAGTGCCGCCACTATGCGTTGAAAATATACCAAATAATCGTTCTATTGCATGCAGTAATGATCCATCGTAAGGTACCGGCTCCTCCGGATAATCTCCCCAATTCAGGTGCATATCGAAAAGGATTTTCATACCTTCAGGCCTCGCCCAAAACATCGTACCTACTGGAAAACACATTTCTTGAAATGAGCTTTTTATTCCCGCGTCAGACAACAATCTCGCTGCAAAGCTGAAGTTGTTTTCCCAACCTACAATATTGGGGTCGTCAGGGAAAACCATCATGACATTTTCATCATCCGCCATTCTGGCCAAAATGATATCGGCCATGGGAGACTGCCCTCCGAGCAGATTTTCCAGCAAGAAATTAAACCAATTCCTACCGATTGAACCATCCTCCAAAGCAACTGTTTTTTTCGTATGCAGGTGACCGATTAAATCGTACTTCTGACGTATCGTTTCGCCAAACTCCGTAAGGAATGGGCCAATGTCCCGACCACGATTGGGTACAACTCGAATATCGACCTTACCTCCCTCATAAGTTTTGAGATGAGCTGCGACCGCCATACGAGAAGATTCACTTGTCACGCTAATCAGCAAATCCGGGCGAACGTGATTTTGCTTAAGCCGTTTAAGAATCTCAGGGAGGAGTTCCGGGTAATGCGCGTGAATGTGCAACCCAACGCGTAACTTCGGGGAAAGTGGTTTAGGTAACTCAGCTGACGTAACCAGATTGAAATTCCAGGGCCCTTTTGGTTGACCTGCGCGTAGATAGTCAGCAAGTGGATCAATGCCCAAACGTTCAACTCCATGCTGTTCAAGATAAATTCCGGGATGAAACCCGGGGAACAATTTGCGCCTCCGATCACCGCTTGACCATGCCCGAACATATGTCCAAATAGCCTCTTCCTGCCCCATACCCTGCAAGTGAGGTGGGCAGTAGTAGCCCAACCTAATGCAATCTGCATGCGAAATCGTATCAATATCCGACTCAAGCGAATAATAATCACTTAATATTCTTGCCTTGCCAGCAATTTTTCTGGCTGATTGTGTCC
>JBAQWL010000011.1:0-10212 GCA_049298895.1 Gallionella sp. | reverse complement strand
GGGTGATCGACACCTATGCTTAATTCCGCACCTTGCTTTAGAGCGCGCTTCATCTCCGATGTCAGCTCGAAACGCAGGAAATGGACCGCCGAAGTTTTCTCTTCCGTGGAGCGTTCCATGTCTTCGTCAGCGATGGCGAAGACACGTTTTAAACCGGCCACCTTCACCCACACACGCTCCTCGATACCGAGTAGTTGGGAGAGCATGCGGCGGCGCTCATCGATGTCCTCGTATTCGATCATCATGGTCGCCTTCCAGTTACTCCCATCCGGAATAAGCGGGTTGTAAGCGTCGAGTTCGTCCTGTATGCCTGCGTCCTCGAAGATCTTTTCCGCGCGCAGCATTTCCTGCACTTGGTATCGTATCGTCTGTTCGTCCTCGAACATCAGAGTGACGTGTTCGCCCAACATGACGTTGCGACTCTTCTTGTGCGCCATGACCCCTGCACGAATGTCATTTCGTTGCTTGGCGTAGGCTTCCAGCGGCATAAGGCTGTCTCGGATGATTTTCCCCATGGTACTAGTGCTGGCCGGTGATCGGCCCCCCCTTGAACAGGTTGCCCTTCAGTTCGTGATCGAATGCCGGATCATGGCGGCGTATCCATTCCAGCACCATCGAAGCGTGCTCCTTTTCCTCGTCGCGGTTGTGGGCGAGTATCTTTTTCAGTTCCGGGTCGGTGGCGGCATCCACGCGCTGGTTGTACCAGTCCACCGCTTCTAGTTCCTCCATCAGGGAAACGATCGCGCGGTGCATGTCCATCGTGGCGCCAGATAGTTTTTCGACTGGTTCGTGATAACCCTCGTTTGCCATGCTGTTCTCCTTGGTTGGTGTTACAGGCCATACGCGATACGGATCAGCGTGAGCGGATGCCGCTTCTGTGCTTTCGACTCGCCGATGCCCTGCATGATGTGCCGTCCGGCGATGGCGCAGTCGGAACTCACATAGTCCGGTTCGCTGGAGGCCATCTGCTTGAACACAGGTTTGCCTATCCTCATCGAGTCAGCAAAGAATTCGCTTTTCACGCCCCATGTGCCGTCGTGGCCTGAGCAGCGTTCCACCGTGTTGACCTCGGTGCCGGGCACCAGTTGCAGCGTCTCGCGGGTCTTCTGCCCCATGTTCTGCACACGCAGGTGACACGGTATATGGTAGGAGACCTTGCCAAGCTTGTTCTTGAAATCGGTCTTGAGCAGGCCGTCCTTGTGGCGCAGCATCAGATATTCGAACGGATCGTACATCGCTTCCGCCACCGCTTTGACATCCGCATCATCCGGGAACATCAGCGGCAATTCCTGCTTATACATCAGCGTGCAGGAGGGGATCGCCGTCAGGATGGCATAGCCTTCGTGCGCGAGTTTCACCAGGTGCGGGATGTTGGTTTCCTTGAGCCGTGCGACCGCATCGAGATCGCCGAGTTCCAGCTTGGGCATGCCGCAGCAGGCTTCCTTTTCCACCAGCCGCGCGGGGATCTCGTTGTGTGCGAGGACGCTGAGCAGGTCGTGGCCGATGCCCGGTTCGTTGTAATTGATATAACAAGTCGAATACACCGCGACCTTGCCGGGTGTGCGCTCGCCGTTCCTGACCGGGAACCGTTCGACAGGCTCGGCATTGTTGCGGAACGTGCGGCTGCTGTATTCGGGCAGCTTACGATCCTGATGTATGCCCAGGATGCTGTCCATGATCTTGCGGGTGATAGCCGTATTATTCACCGCGTTCACCGTCTGGGTGATCACCGGGATAGAGGCAAGTTTGCCTAACGCATCTGTGCTAGATAGCAGTTTGTCGCGAAATTTGGTTTCGCCTTTCTTGAACTTTACCGCCTTGGCGCGCAGCATCAAGTGCGGGAAATCCACATTGAACTGATGTGGCGGAACATATGGGCATTTGGTCATGAAACACATGTCGCACAGATAACACTGGTCGACCACTTTCCAGTAGACGGATTTTTCGACGGTATCGAGTTCGTTGGAAGGGCTCTCGTCGATCGCGTCGAACAGCGTGGGAAATGCGTTGCACAGGCTGAAGCAGCGCCGGCAGCCGTGACAGATGTCAAAGACCCGGTGCATCTCGTCTACTACCGAAGTTTCGTTATAGAAATCCGGATTGCGCCAGTCCAGCGGATGGCGTTGTGGTGCGTCCAGATTGCCTTCGCGTGTGCTCATTTCATTCCTCCAGCAGACAATATCTAAAGAATTCTTTTTGATATTAAACGCAATAGTCTATTAGGTCCGATGTCCCTCCTCCTTACAGGGGGAGGGACAGGGAAGGGGTGAATACTTGGCTAACCACCTGCTTCCCCCAACCTAGCTGCCCCTCGTTCCGCGCTCCCCCGCTGACGGGGGAAAGGAACGACGCCAGTTGATCAGTCAGCCAAGCCGTCCAGCGCCTTCTGGAAACGGTTGGCGTGCGAACGCTCGGCTTTGGCCAGTGTCTCGAACCAGTCGGCGATCTCGTCGAAACCCTCGCTGCGCGCGGTCTTGGCCATACCCGGATACATATCGGTGTATTCGTGGGTCTCGCCGGCGATTGCGGATTTCAGGTTGTCGCGGGTTCCGCCGAACGGCAGATCGGTGGCGGGGTCGCCGCAGGTTTCCATATATTCCAGGTGGCCGTGAGCGTGCCCGGTCTCGCCTTCCGCAGTGGAGCGAAACACAGCGGATACATCGTTCTGGCCTTCAACGTCGGCTTTGGCTGCGAAATACAGGTAACGGCGGTTGGCCTGGGATTCCCCGGCAAATGCATCTTTCAGATGCTGATGAGTTTTGGATCCTTTGAGTTGCATGATCATTCTCCTATAGTTGGTTGCAATACGGGCAAATCACCCAAAGTGGTCATGTGTCCACGGAAGGAATATAGACCTTTTGACTCAATAAACCCAATTGAATTATTTAACCTAGATGATTTATTATACAAATCACCTTCAATCGGGCAATATTTGCCAAGGAATACCATGACCCTGAATGAATTGCGCTATATCGTCGCTGTTGCGCAGGAACGCAACTTCCGCCGTGCCGCGGAAAAATCCTTCATCAGCCAGCCCGCATTATCGCTGGCGATCCAGAAGCTCGAAGATGAATTGGGCGTCAAGATCTTCGAGCGCGGCAAGAACGAAGTAACCGTCACCCCGGTCGGTGCTGAAATCGTTGAGCAGGCGCATCGCGCCCTGGAGGAAGTCGGACGCATCCGCGACCTGGCCTTGCAGGGCAAGGACCAGTTGGCCAGCACGTTGCGTCTTGGCATCATTTACAGCGTCGGTCCCTACCTGCTGCCGGATCTGGTTCCCGAGCTGAAAAAACTCGCGCCGGGCATGACGCTGGAGATCGAGGAGAACATCACAGCGAATCTCGATACGTTGCTGCGCAACGGCAAGCTGGATGTCATCATCATCGCGCTGCCGTTCGGCGATGGCGGCATCATCACCCGGCCGCTCTACGACGAGGCGTTCGAGGTTGTGGTCTGTAGCGAACATCGCTGGGCCGACCGGCGCAGTGTCAAGGCGCAGGAACTATCCGCTGAAAAGGTTTTGCTGCTCGATTCCGGACACTGCTTCAGCAACCAGGTCGCCGAGGCCTGCCCGGATCTCGGTCGCAAAAGTGCGGACATCCAGCAGGGTACTTCGCTCGAAACCATACGCAACATGGTTGCCTCGGGCCTCGGCATCACTGTGCTGCCTGCCTCGGCGAACAGCGCACGCTATCGCAATCGTTTGCTGAAAGTGATCCCGTTCACCAAGCCGGCCCCGGCGCGGCGTATCGCATTGGCATGGCGCAAAAGCTTTGCACGCACCGAGGCGATCGAGGTATTGAGCAAGGCCATTGCACGAACCAACATCACCGGCATCAAACATTTGCCATGAAAGTACACGAGCAAACCTATCGCGAAAATCCGCTGCTCAGGTGGAGCTACAGTTTGATCGCGCCACTTTACGATCTGGCGATAGCGCGCCCGCTGCGTGGTGCGCGCATCCGCTCGCTTGAGTCATTGCCAAGCGATGTATCGGGAGAAGTGTTGCTGAGTGGTATCGGTACCGGACTCGATCTGCCGTTGCTGCCGGAATTGCATCGTTACACTGCACTCGATTTCAATGCCGCGATGCTGTCGCGCGCCAGACAGCGTGACACAAGCTTGCAGGTGGAATGGGTGATGGGCGACAGCATGGCCTTGCCATTTCCTGATGCGCGATTCGATCATGTCGTGCTGCACCTGATCCTCGCGGTGGTGCCTCAGCCTGCGCTGTGCCTGAGCGAAGCCGCACGTGTACTCAAGCCGGGCGGGGCTATCATCATCCTCGACAAATTCCTGCGCCCAAAAAAGCTCGCGTTGCTGCGTCGTGCACTCAACCCGATCTCACGCCGCATTGCTACGCGTATGGATGTGGTGTTTGAAGAGGTGTTGCACGAGGTGCCGCATCTGAAACTGGTCAGCGATGTGCCGTTGCTTGCCGGAGGGTGGTTTCGGGGGATCGTGCTGCAAAAGCAATGACAGACATCCTGTGGTTTTGCTGGCACCGCATCTGATACAGGCAGCATCGGCCTGAAACTTATTGCCGGTTCGTTGTACTATTCCAGCATCCACCCGACAATGAGGTGCATGGCATGCTGCTCTGGTTGCAACTTCTGCTTTGTCTCGCCGTCATCGGTTACGCGGGCTACTTTCTTTCCCGCTATGGAGACATCATCGCCGAGAAGTCTGGCATTTCTGCCTCATGGGTTGGCCTCATCCTGCTGGCCACCGCCACCTCTTTGCCCGAGTTGGTGACCGGTATTTCCTCAGTCTCATTCGCCAACGCGCCGGACATCGCGGTCGGCGACGTGCTGGGCAGCACGGTGTTCAATCTGGCCATTCTGGTGATGCTGGATGCGATGTACAAGCGCGAGACCTTATATAGCCGCGCGGCCCAGGGTCACATCCTGTCGGCATCATTTGGGACGCTATTGATTGCCTTTGCCGGCTTCAGCCTGTTGCTGGATCACGCAGGGATGAGTCCGGCATTGGGACACGTGGGATTTTACTCGCCGTTCATCGTGCTGGTCTATCTGGTTTCGATGCGCGCCGTGTACAGCTACGAACGCCGCACCTTGGCCGAATACACCGAGGCGTCCGCCGAACGTTATCCGGGTGTGACGCTGCGCAGCGCCGTCAAAGGTTACGCGTGGGCGGCTATCGCAGTAGTGATCGCAGGTTCCTGGCTACCGTTCGTCGCCAAGGATATTTCCGACCTGATGGGCTGGGGACAGAGTTTTGTCGGAACCTTGCTGGTGGCGGCGGTGACTTCTGCCCCCGAAGCGGCCGTCACCATTTCGGCACTGCGCATCGGTGCGCTGGACATGGCCATCGCCAACCTGCTGGGCAGCAATCTGTTCGACATCATCATTCTGGCGGTGGACGATTTGTTTTACACCAAGGGCCCGCTGCTTGCGCACGTCGATGCCAGCCACGCGCTGACCGCATTCACCGCCGTGATGATGAGCGTCCTGGTGACCGTGGGTTTTATCTTCCGTCCGCAGGGGCGCGTGGTGCTGGGGCTCACCTGGGTGAGCTTGGGGTTGTTCATGCTGTATGTGCTCAACACCTGGATGCTCTTTCAGCATGGACATTAAAGAACGCCATGGACATTGAAGAACACCCTTGGCATACCCTGTCGCCGGAAAACGCTGCTGCAACACTGGGTGTTGATCCCGGGCGCGGGCTGGAGGAAGGCGAGGCCGCCGCCCGCCTCGCCCGCCTCGGCGAAAACAGGCTGATCGAGGCCACGCCTCGCCCTGTCTGGCTGAAATTCCTCGACCAGTTCAGGAACTTTCTGGTGATCGTGCTGTTGTTCGCCGCCGCTCTGGCCTGGGCGATCGGCGACATCAAGGACGCGGTCGTGATCCTCGTCGTGGTGCTGTTCAACGCCAGCCTGGGGTTTTATCAGGAGCGCCGGGCGGAACAGACGCTGGCGGCGCTGAAGGGCATGCTGGCGGCGCACGCACGGGTGCGGCGTAACGCGCGCATGGAGGAGATCGACGCGGCGCTGCTCGTTCCCGGCGATATCGTGCTGCTCGAAGCGGGCGACCGCATCCCCGCCGATGGCCGCCTACTGGCCGCGCACAGCCTCGAAATCGGGGAAGCGGCGCTGACCGGCGAATCCCATGCCGTCGGCAAGTCGGTGGCGGCGCTGGACCAAGCCGAACTGCCCTTGGGCGACCGCGTCAACCTGCTCTACATGAACACAGTGGTGACGCGCGGGCGCGCCGAAATGCTGGTGACCGCCACCGGCATGGCCACCGAAATGGGCAAGCTCGCCGGGATGATTGCCAGCGCCGGCGAATCGGAAACCCCGCTGCAAAAACAGCTCGACACACTGGGGAAAAAACTGGCGGCGATTGCGGGCGTAGTGGTGACGGTCATTTTTGTGCTGGATTTTGCGCGCGGCCTGCCTTGGACAGAGGCCGCGTTGACTGCGGTGGCGTTGGCCGTCGCCGCGATTCCGGAGGGCCTGCCGGCGGTGGTGACGGTGACGCTGTCCATCGGCATGTGGCGCATGGCGCAGAACCGGGCCATCCTCAAGAAACTCTCCGCCGTGGAAACGCTGGGTTCCACCACGGTGATCTGCTCGGACAAGACCGGCACCCTCACCCTGAACCAGATGACCGCGCGCGCGGGCTGGTATGCGGGGCGGCGCTTTGCGGTCAGCGGCGAGGGCTACCGCGCGGAAGGGCTTATCTCCCCTCTCCCTTTGGGAGAGGGGTCGAGGGGGATGGAAAAGATGCGCCCATTCCTGTTGCCGATGACGCTCTGCACCGATACACGCGTGCGCGACGGGCAACTGATCGGCGACCCTACCGAAGGCGCGTTGTGGGTGCTGGCGCAGAAAGGCGGTCTCGACCCGCAGGCGGAGCAGGAAGAGCAGCCGCGCATCGCCGAGATTCCCTTCGATTCCGCCCACAAGTTCATGGCCACTTTCCACCATGCCGGCGCAACGGTGGAGATGTTCATCAAGGGCGCACCCGATGCGCTGCTGGCGCGTTCTACTCATAGCTTGGCGGAGGATGGCGAACAGCCCTTGGACGCGGCGGCGCGCGCCGCCATCGATGCCGAAAACGAGCATCTTGCTGCTCAGGCATTGCGTGTGCTGGCGGTGGCGCGCAAGGTCATCCCCGCCGCCGGCTTCGATCCGGCGGGCGACCTGTGGGTATGGGCAGAGGATTGGACTTTCCTCGGCTTGGCCGGGCTCATGGATCCGCCACGCCCCGAGGCGAAGGCCGCCATCGCCCGCTGCGCCCGGGCCGGCATCCAGGTCAAGATGATTACCGGCGACCACAAAGTGACCGCCGCCGCCATCGCCCGCGAGTTGGGGCTTGTCGGCGAGGTGATCGAAGGCCGGGAACTCGACGCCATGGACGAGGCGGAATTATCCCGCCGCATTGACGGCATTTCCGTGTTTGCCCGCGTCGCCCCCGAGCACAAGGTGAAAATCGTCCGGGCGCTCAAAGACGACGGCCACGTCGTCGCGATGACCGGCGACGGCGTGAACGATGCGCCCGCACTGAAGGCCGCCGACATCGGCGTGGCGATGGGTATCACCGGCACGGCGGTCACCAAAGAGGCGGCCGTCATGGTGCTGACCGACGACAACTTCGCCACCATCGTCAAAGCGGTGGAAGAAGGCCGCGTGATCTACGACAACATCGTCAAATTCGTGCGCTTCCAGCTCTCCACCAACATCGGCGCCGTGCTCACCGTGCTCGCCGCCACCCTGCTGGGGTTACCCGCGCCCTTCACGGCGATCCAACTGCTGTGGATCAACATTATCATGGACGGCCCGCCCGCGATGACGCTGGGGGTGGAACCGGCGCGCGCCGGCATCATGCGCGAGCGTCCGCGCCGCCAAGCAGCGCAGATACTCACCGCCCCGCGCCTCGCCAGGCTGGCGCTGTACGGGGCGATCATGATGGTTGGAACGCTTTACCTGTTCCGGCACGGCCTGGAAACGCATGGCCAAACTTATGCGCTGACCCTGGCCTTTACCACTTTCGTGCTGTTCCAGTTCTTCAACGTGTTCAATGCCCGCGCCGAAAACGGCAGCGCCTTCAACGCGCACTTTTTCCGCAATGGCAAGCTGTGGCTGGCGCTCGCGGGCGTGCTGGCGCTGCAAGTCCTGGTGGTGCATTGGCCGCCGGCGCAAGACGTGTTCGGCACGGCTGCACTGGAGCCGGACGACTGGTTCAAGGCCGTTGCTGTGGCTTCCAGTGTGCTGCTGCTTGACGAAGCCCGCAAGGCGGCATCGCGCCTTTTTAAAGAGAGGCATTAAAAAACCACTTGCCCCGCCCGGGCTGCATCAACAAATAATGTGAAGGAGAAAACATGCTCAAAGTTCTGCTGCCGGTGGACGGCTCCGAAAACTCGAATCGCGCAGTGAATCACCTGATCCATTTGATCAAGAACCTGGGGGCGATGGAGGTGCATGTCGTGAACGTGCAGCCTGAGCTCCTGTACATCGACATCCTGCTCAAGCCGCGCCGTGAGGTTGTTGACGCATGGTCACAGAAGGCAGGAAGAGACGCGTCACACTCCGCCTGCGCCTTGCTGGACGAAGCCGGCATTCCCTACGTTTTGGAGTTCGCCTCCGGCGAGATTGCGGAGGCGATTGTCCGGCATGCGCAGCACTGTCAATGCGACATGATCGTCATGGGTACGCGCGGCATGGGGACGGTCGCCAATCTCGTGCTCGGCTCTGTGGCAACCAAAGTGATACACCTCGCGAACATCCCGGTAACCTTGGTGAAATAACATTACATGGAGCTGCATCAATTCTTCCTGTTTCTCGCCATTATCCTGATTTCGGCGCGGGTATTTCCGAGACCGTGGCGCGCTTCGGTATTCCCTCGGTGATCGGCGAACTGTACGCCGCTGATCGTCATCGCACTGACCACGATGTCGCCGCCGTTTTTGCTCAAGTGGTTTTATGCCCGTTCTGAAACACTGGCGGATTGATATACTGGCCGGCAATAAATTGGATAGACATAGAGAATTGTAATGGGTGAATTGCAGTCGATAGGCGCATGGTGGACGTGGGCCGGGTTCGGCGTGTTCGTGTTGGCCATGCTGGCGGTGGACATGTTTATGTTGGGCCGGCATGGTGCGCAGAAAGTCACGCTGCGCGAAGCGCTGACCTGGTCGCTGGTGTGGTTTGCGATGGCGATGCTGTTCGGCGGTGCATTGTGGGGCTGGCTGGATCACACCGCCGGGCGTGAAGTGGCAGACAGCAAGGCGATGGAATACCTCACCGGTTACCTGCTGGAAAAAACGCTGGCAATGGACAATATCTTCGTCTTCGTCATGTTGTTCGGCTATTTCGCCGTGCCGCTGGAATACCAGAAGCGCGTGCTGGTCTACGGCGTGCTGGGTGCCATCGTGATGCGCGTCGTGTTGATCCTGCTCGGCGCATGGCTGATCGCGCAGTTCCACTGGGTTCTGTATATTTTCGGCGCGTTCCTGCTGGTTACCGGCATCAAGATGTTCCTGTTCGCCGAGCACGAGCCCGATCTGACCAAAAACCCGCTGTTGAAATGGCTGCGCAGTCATGTGCGTATCACCGATGGTTATCACGGCGACAAATTCTGGATTGTTGAAAAAGGCGTGCGCTGGTTCACGCCAATGTTTCTGGTGCTGGTACTGATCGAAGCCTCCGACCTCATTTTCGCGATGGACAGCATCCCCGCCATTTTCGCCGTTACCAGCGACCCGTTCATCGTCCTCACTTCCAATATCTTTGCCATCCTGGGGCTACGCGCGTTGTACTTCCTGCTGGCCGACATGGCCGAGCGTTTTCACTTGCTCAAGTACGGCTTGGCCGTGGTGCTGATGTTCGTCGGCACCAAGATGCTGATCGTGGACTGGTTCAAGATTCCAGTGGCGGTATCATTGGGCGTGATCATCGCGGTGCTGGGTACCAGCATATTGCTTAGCCTACGTGCTAGTGCGGGCAAGCTGAAGTAGCCGGCCTCAACTTATATTCCCCTGCTCTTGGCAGGTGAATAAAGCGCTTTGCGATTTTGACTTAAACCCGGATTGACCATTAGACCAAAAACAGCGTCATTCCCGCGTAGGAGGGAATGACAAAGCTATTGGACTATCCGGGTTAAAATCCAATGCAGTTTCAAAACTGAAACCGCCAGATCGATCATTCCACCAGCAAGCCCAGTTTTTTCGCCAGCCATTTGGTGGTGGTCG
>JBAQWL010000010.1:0-2769 GCA_049298895.1 Gallionella sp. | reverse complement strand
CGCTGTGCCTGGCCTCAAGTGCTCAAGGCAGGGACATCGCTTCTGCTCAGCAGAATATCGAAATCAGTGGTGTCCAGGATTACTTTACGCACCAGCTCTTTTAACCACAGGTCGTAAAAGTCTACCGGGTTGTAGTTGTCGGTAAGGATCATGGCGTCTGCGTGCTGCTGCAAAACGAAGGGTTGCTTCATACTGCGGCGTACGATTTGTTCAACTGTGGTATGAAAGGTGAAGTTGCCGATGTGATCAAATTGCAGCGGACGAGGAGCGCCATCATAGGCGACGATTTCGATGTTGCCAGTGCCCATACCCAAAGAAGTGTCGAAGGCGGGATATATCTCGACCTGATCAAACACGCTTTGCAACGTCTTTATGATCGACGATGTCATTAAAGTATTGTGACTGACACTGCCGACCAGATTAACCGCAAGCACACCGCTTAATGTTAGTCGCTGCTTAGCCAGACGCATCGCCTCAACGCTGAGCAGATGCCCCGGTGTAGTGTCACCGTTGAACACGTCAAGTATCAGGTAATCGTAGCGCTGCGTGGAGCTAGTCAAAAAATAACGCGCATCTTCTATATGTACCGGGATAGACGGGTTGAAACCAAAGTAATTTCGTGCAAGTTCGACCACAGCAGGATCGATGTCCACCACTTCGGTTTTCACCCCCTGCGCCTGATACCAGGTCGGCACCAGCCCTGCACCCAAGCCGATCACCAGACAATTTTTGCCATCCGGGTTGAGCGCATAGGGTAGGGCCTGCAACAGGTAGGGGTATTCATAAACCGACAAGCCATTGTTCATGTCCATGCCGCCCTGTACCAGGCCATCTATCAGCAGCTCACGGTAATGCGTTGTCTGGTAGGAATAATCCACCACTTTCAGGTTGCCGTAAAAACTGTCACGGTCAGTAATACGGTCAACCTTGGTTCCGTCAGACATGATCTTGCTGACATGTGATTGTTGCGGTAACAACAGAAAAGGTAGTAGTGCCGCGAGCGCAACCGCCCATTTGCGGCGAAAAAACAGGAAATAAATGATGCCTAGTGCAATCAGCAGCGATCCGGTCAGCACAAAGATTTGATTAACTCCCAGATACGCGATTAATACAAAGCCAGTGAGCAGTGTCCCAATTACGCTGCCAACAGTGGAAATGGCATAGAAGCTGCCCACCGTGCGGCCGATATTGTGCATTTCACGCGCCGCTATCTTAACGACGTAGGGCGACACGCAGCCCAACAAAAACAGCGCTGGGCCAAACAGCAGGAAAGCGCTGGACAATGAACCCCAGCGTAAGCCCAGCGGCAAGCGCGACCATGGTTACGGTGATTAACGATGTCCAGACAAACAGGCTTACCCCGAAGAATGGGCCGATCACGCGTGAGCCGAGCACCTCGACCACCATCACCAGCGCGCCGCACAATGCGGCAGTGGCGATCAAAAATGCGATAAAACCTTTAGTGTGCTGCATGGGATGTCCTGTAGTTAAATTGTCTGAGGCACGATTCTACCTCAGCGCAGTAGTGTTGCTGCGCAGCTTGGAGCGGGTAGCTGATTTATAAACGCATGCGGATCAAAACTGCGGCTCGCATATCCAGCCTACGGTATCTCCGCTGAACGGATGTAAAAAACGGAGTTCACCGGCGTGTAGCAGCAATCGTTCTGCACTCACACTAGCCGCTCCTCCATATAATTGATCACCCAGAATAGGATGGCCTATCGCCGCCATATGCACGCGTAACTGATGGGTGCGACCGGTGACCGGCTCCAGTTCCAAACGGCTGGTATTGGTGACCACATCGTGCGCCAGAAAACGATAGCGCGTCAGTGAGTGCTTGCCTGACACAACATCAATCTTGCGTAGCGGGCGGTTCGGCCAATCCGCTAGGATGGGCAAATTTACCTCGCCGATTTCCGGCGTCAGCTTGCCCATTACAATCGCCACATATCGTTTTGCAATTAGCCGTTCGCGGAACATCTGCGAAAGACGGCGCTGTATTTCCGCGCCGCGCGCGAATACCATCAAGCCGGAGGTCGCCATGTCCAGGCGATGCACGATCAACGCGTCAGAGAATGCCTGTTGAACTCGAACGGATAGGCAATCTTGCTTGTCTGCCCCGCGCCCCGGGACTGCCAGCAGACCAGCTGGCTTGTTGGCGATTATCAGTGAGGCATCGCTATAGCGTATTTCCGGGCCGGGGATATGCAAGAGAGTCTCAAGCCGACGGCTTTATGCCTTTTTTACACACTTGGTTTTCAACGGCATTGTGCAGATGCCGTCTATATTAGCTGCATTCAATATCACTCTGGTTACCGCTGCTCTGGCGGTATTGTTTTGATCGCCGCCGCAAACTGCGCATGAGCTTCTGGATCGATTGGCCTGTGCTTGACTTTGCTGCTCGCGTGATCCTTCCCGAGGAAATTGTCGCCATTCCAGTTCTTGGATGGCCTGATTGGTCTGGGAACGAATCCGCCACCACAATTTGGACAGACGTTACCCAACACCGTGTCGACACAATGAGCACAGAACGTGCATTCGTAAGTGCAGATGCGCGCTTCAAGTGAATCCGGGGGTAATGCCTTGTTGCAATGCTCGCAGGTAGGTCTCAGTTCAAGCATGGCGACCCCTTTCTGTGATGGCTAACGTGGTTCGAGTTGAGCGGCACCCCCGCCAGACGGCTTGCGTTTATGGCAGGCGAGTAGCGAAGCTGACAACGGAGTGAATATTGGGAACGAGCCTGGCATGCAAGCTGGCCAGTGGGGCGCA
>JBAQWL010000009.1:0-4886 GCA_049298895.1 Gallionella sp. | reverse complement strand
TTCCGTGAACAGTGCGAAGTTGTAAATAAAGGCCGCTTCAACCTCGCTTTCATTGGCGATGATGCCATCCGCTGCGAACGAGGGTCGCAGCGTAAACGTGAGTAGCAGAACAACGAGGCGTAAGCTAAAACGCATAGTCCAGTTTAGCCATCAGGTTTCTGCCATCCTGTGGAACCGTGGCGGTGGGCATTTCTTCTGCAGCCGGAATGAGCAAATCGCGGTTGAACAGGTTGGTGGCCCGCAGCTGGATCTGCAAGCTCTTGGTCAAAACATTCGGGAAGGTCAGCGTTGCATTGGTCACCATTTCATAGTCCACCCGGTGTGGCGTTGCATCCCATGTGTAACTGCGACTACCTATCGCATGAACCTCGGCGGCAAGATAGGCAGCGTGTTCCAGTATCGGTGAGCTTGCGGCAGCCTTGGCCATCCATCTGGGGCTGTTACCCAGGCGTATACCTTGCACGTTACCGGGCCGGCTGGCAGAGACGCTGGCGCGCAACTTAAGGTCGGCGGTGGTAGTCTTCTCCACACCCAGTTCCAGACCTTGTACCTTGACCCCCTCGCCGTTCTGGTACTGGAATACAAATCCCCCGGTATCCACCTGCCGGATCAGGTTCTCAAGCTTGTTCTCGTACAGTGAAAATTGCACCCGAGTCTGATCCTGGCCCAGCCATTCCACTACACCCTCTGTGGTTTTGATGGTTTCAGCCTGCAAATCGGGATTGGCCAAATAGTTCACCCCGTCGGTGAACAGGCTTTCATAGGCATTGGGAGAGCGGTAAGCTTGCCCAGTCAACAGTTTCGCTGTCCAGGCAGAAGCGGGATGCCAGATCAGAGCCAGGCGGGGGCTGTATCTTGATTTGCTTGCAGTTGCCTGGTCCAGGCGCAAGCCCAGGTTGAGAATCCAGGCCTGGTTCAGGCTCCATTCGTCCTGCACGAACAAACCAGCGTGATTGATCAGCGGATTAATGTTTGCATTAGCCGCAGACAGCAGGGCCGGGTCAATGGAATAATAATTGGTTTGGCTTGCTTCCAGATCGCGCGAGAATTCCATTCCGCCGAGCAACCGGTGAGCGCCGCTTTTCAATTGATAGCGGAATTCTCCATCCAGTGTCCGGCCTCTGGTTTCGTCATAGTTTTGATAATAACCTTGTCCATAATCCACGTCGAAAAATGGATAGGTGGCCACATAAGACCAATCGGTATAGCCGAGACGTGCATAGACACTGCTGCTGGTCGACAACTCATGTTGCACCGATGCGAATATCTGGGTGCCCTCATCGATGATTTCCATGGACGGGTCGTCGAACACCGTCCAGTAGGGCGCCGAAGAGGGGTTGACAGTGCGCTGGTGGTTGATCAGCTTGAAGCTCCATTCACCGCGATCCACGCGCATCATCACGCGCCGGTTATTCCCGTTGTCCAGCCCATGCGCAACGCCATCCGGTGAAACGGTGCCATCGGCGAGTAACAGATTCCCAAGCGGGTCATTGTAAGTCAGATCACGACCGGCCTGGCGCTCGGCGGAATATTGCAATAGCAGCCCGGTGTCCTCGGTGGTCTTGCTGGTCATCACGTTCACCCCGGTCAGGCCGAGCTTCGAGACATAGGTGCCCACCTGGCTCTGCGCGGTTTTTTCGGCACCGCGCGTGATCACGTTGATCACGCCGAACATCGCATTGGAGCCATAGATCGCGGAACCGGGGCCGGGGACGTATTCGATGCGCTCCACCATGGACATATCCAGCCAGCCCTCGCTGCCGATCACGGCCTGCTGATAGATGTTGTCGTTATTGCGCTGGCCGTCGATCAGCAGCAAAAAGCGCGTGTTGTAGTCGCCGGGAATCAGAAATCCCCTGGCACCGAGGAAGTCGTAGGCTCGATCATTAGATGAATACAAGCCGGGCAAGTTGACCAGTGCTTCAGTGAGCGTGCGCCAACCGTGCAGCTGGATTTCCTCGCGGGTGATGACCTGGACGGCGGAGGGAGCATCAGTGGAGAGCTGTGAGTATTTGGATGCCGAAGATATCTCGACTGTTAGTAGTTGTTCCAAAGTAAGCTCGGTCAGGTCGACTTGTGTGGCCCTGACATGCTGCGTGACAAAGATAAAGAAGATCCAGATCGCAAATTTGCCGTGTCGGTTTATTAAGGCGAACATATATCGATTCATTTTATGTTGTCTGAAGTCCGAATAATAAGCCAGCTTGATTAAGGGCGGGGGATTTGTTGATTATACAACCGTCATGACACTGCAACTATGGTTGGTTTAGCTGCACTAGGGAACCTCTGATTAAGTCCCACATGGCTGCGCACTCGGCTTTGCGGGATGGGATGCAAGGAAAGCGACAACGCGAATGGTCATTCCCTTCGCTAGGAGCTTGACGCCGCAGACCGCCCGCAAAGCCAGGGCCCTTGCGGGTTGCAACAAAAATGGGCGCTCGCTGTGTTGCGCTCCTTGGCATCGTAGAATAACTACGACCAGCGTGGCGCGCCTTGCGATCATCCCATTTTTGTTAGCAACGCGGTTCATGGTGGACTTAATCAGAGGTTCCCTAGATCAAAATTGCCGCGATCACCTTGCGATCCTCCGCCACCAGGATGTTGTAGGTGCGGCATGCGGCCGGCGTGTCCATGCACTCCACACCGATACCCGCATCGGTTAGGGAGCGGTACAAGCGCGGATGTGGAAAGCGCTGCTGTGCGCCAGTACCAAGAATCAATACATCAGGCTTGAGTGAGAGAAAATAGTCGAAATGCTCTGTGCTCAGCGCGTCAAATTCTTCGACCGCCCAATCACTGCGAACTTCCGCAGCCAGCACCACAATACTATGGCCATAGCGTTCACCGTTAACCATGACATGATCAGAGCCGTGAGCGGTGAAGAGTTTGGTATCGCCGAGATTGGACAGGTGCAGTTTCAATGTGACTCCACAAATCGCGCTATGGGAAAGTTACGTGATAGTGACAAGTTTAGGGTCTTGTGGCAAGGAGCGTCAAACCGGAGCGTCAAACCGGAATGGCTGGAGCGCGGTGCAGAACTATGCGAGTAGGGTTTGACGAATTTCCAGTAGTTGTGTTGCCGCCTCGGCAGACAGTGGGTGTCCGAGCAGATATCCCTGCCCCAGATTACAACCCAACTTGGTCAGGCAAGCGAGCTGTTCGGGTGTCTCGATGCCTTCGGCTACGGTCTTCAAATTGAGCGATTGAGCCAGGTTGATAATCGCCGTAACTACGGCAAGAGCGTTTTTGTCAGTAGGTAATTTGGCGATGAAGCTGCGGTCTATTTTGATCTTGCTGACCGGAAAGTTGATCAGGTAGCTGAGGGATGAATATCCGGTGCCAAAATCGTCGATCACGATATTCATGCCCTGTTTGACCAGCAGACTGAGTAAACTCATGCTGTCACTGGAATTATCCATAAGCACGGTTTCGGTTATCTCCATCTCCAGGTAGCGGGGGTGCAAGGATGCGGCTTTGAGCGCGTCCAGAATTTTTTGCGTCAAGTTATTTTGCTTGAATTGCTTGGAAGAATAATTCACTGCGGTGAAAGTCGGGCCGAATCGTTCAACCCATTCGGCAGTCTGCCTGACTGCGGTATTCATTACGAAATCACCGAGGTTGACGATAAACCCAATTTCTTCTGACAGGGGAATAAATTCATCAGGTTGGATCAACGTTCCATCTGATTTCCTCCAACGAACCAGCGCCTCAAAACCAGCGATTTTTTGGGTGGCAATTCCCCGAGTGGAGATTTCCTGGGTTGAAATTTCAAAGATAGGCTGATAGAGAACCACAATTTCCTTGCGCTCCAGAGAGTGCCTCAGCAGCGCCTCTGTAGCGATGCGATTTTCATACATGTGGGACAAGTCGTCCTGGTAAAACTGAAAGTTATTTTTGCCCAGGCTTTTGGCCTGATACATTGCGCTGTCTGCTTGACGTTGCAAGGTTTCTCCATCTTCTCCATGTTCTGGACAAGTCGCGATGCCTATAGATGTACCGACGAAAGCTTCATGCCCATCAACAAAAAAAGGCTGCTGGAGAGCGGTGATAATTTTTTCTGCGACGGAAATTATCGGTGCGAGCTCGCTGAAATCACTCATGATGATGACGAACTCATCGCCGCCTAACCGGGCGACGAAATCCTCCTGACGCAACAATCCACGCAGCCGTTCGGCGACATTTAACAACACCAGATCACCGGCATGATGGCCGAAAGTGTCGTTTACATATTTGAAGTTATCCAGGTCGAGAAAAAGTAGCGCAAATTTTTCGTGCTCATACTTGTAGTTGAGTAAAGCCCGGTCGATCTGGCTGTTAAATGAGTTGCGATTCGGCAGGCGGGTGACAGGGTCAAAGTGTGCTATTTCCGAGAGCCGCTCCTCGATGTGGCGGCGTTCCTTCAGTTCCTCATGCAGCGATAGCTCGCGACGTGACAATTCATCCAACATCTGATTGAACACGTTCGACAGCTCTCCGATCTCGTCTTGGCTGGAGAGGGTAGAACGTGACGAGAAATCGCCTTCCTTGCCGACTTTGCGCATGACGCTGGTCAGAGAGAGCAGCGGTTGTGTAATGCTTTTCTGCAATCTGGTGAGTAGGGTGGAAAACAGTGCCAAGCAGATCAACCCGATCAGCAGCAGGATCCCGATCTCATAAAAGAGATTCCTATAGGCTGCTGACAAATCCATGTGTATGGTGATGGTGCCGACTTGTTCTTGGCTGTTAGACTTGCTCAGGATAGGGAAAGCGGAGTGTTGGATTCGCTCACCGAATTTTACGGTTTGATTATATTGCGATGGTTCAAAGTTAACGGAGGCGTTGATTGGGTTGCGCTCGCTGGTATAACTGGCAAATAATCGACCCGATATATCATATATCTCAGCGTG
>JBAQWL010000008.1:0-5070 GCA_049298895.1 Gallionella sp. | reverse complement strand
GCATTAGAGTGTACCCAGCGCGCTGCACTTTACCGATGATCCTAGCTATTTCCAACTTGTGCAACAATAGTTTTCGGGTGCGCACAGGGTCTGGATGGATGTGCGTTGAAGCATTTAACAACGGGCTGATGTGCGATCCGAATAAATAAAGTTCACCATTTTTGACTGTGACATAAGCCTCCTTGAGTTGCGCGCGTCCGGCGCGGATGGCCTTGACTTCCCAGCCTTCCAGCATGATGCCCGCTTCATATTTATCCTCAATGAAGTATTCGTGAAAGGCTTTTCTATTTTGGATGATACTCATAACAGGTGAGTTTTGCGGTGTGTTCGGCTATTCTACCAGCCTTTGTTTAACAGCTTTAGATCGGCAATGGCTCTGGTTGAGAAGATGGTGCTGGTTTCATACAGCGCTGAACAGATGTTTAATTTGGTGGACCGGGTGGAGGAATACCCGCAGTTCCTGCCGTGGTGCGGAGGAACCAGCCTCATCGAACTGGATGCAAACACGGTGCATGCCACAGTTAATATCGATTATCATCACATCAAGCAGAGCTTCACAACCGAAAACGTGCGCACACCGCCTCATCGAATCGACATCACCCTACAGCAGGGACCATTTCAACATTTGGACGGAAGCTGGCGTTTCATACCGCTAAGTTCATCTGCCTGTAAAATAGAGTTCCACTTGCACTATGAGTTTTCCAACAAGTTGCTGGAAAAACTGGTTGGGCCAGTGTTCCATTACATCGCAAACAGTTTCGTGGATGCTTTCGTCCATCGCGCAGAAAAGGTCTATTCGAATTTATGAGTGACAAGATCGACATCGAAGTATTGTATGCACTGCCGAATCAGCAAACGCTGCTCAAGCGATCTGTGCCGACAGGGGCGACGGTGGCTGAGGCTATTCAGCTCAGTCGTGTCCTCGACAAGCATCCAGAGATTGATTTGGCGGTCAACAAGCTGGGTATATTCGGCAGGCTGACCAACGCTGAAGCTGTGTTGCGCGATAGAGATCGTGTCGAGATTTACCGCCCCTTGATCGCCGATCCTAAGGAGGTACGTCGCAAGCGTGCCGAAGCGGGCAAGTTGATGAAGAAGGGCGGAGGCGGTATCTGATGTTGAATTACGATTTGCACTGCCATTCCAACTTCTCCGATGGCACTCTGACCCCGACTGAATTAGTAAATCGCGCTGCTGAGCGCGGCGTGAAGGTGATGGCGCTGACGGATCACGACGATGTTGCCGGACTGGATGAAGCAAGAGTTGTTGCAAAACGGCATGACATGACTTTCATCAACGGGGTGGAGATTTCCGTGTCGTGGCGCACCCACACACTGCATATTGTAGGCTTGGGCATTGCCCCGGAATATCCGCCACTAGCCGAAGGTTTGCGCGGTGTGCGCAGCGGGCGCAGCGCACGCGCACAGAAAATGGCGGATGAGTTGGCCAAGGCGGGTATTGGTGGTGTGCTGGAAGGCGCGTATCACTATGCGGGGAATCCGAACATGATAGGCCGCACCCACTTTGCCCGTTATCTGGTCGAAGCCGGACATTGCAAAGATGTGAAGAGTGTGTTCAACCGTTATCTGGCAAAAGGTAAGCCAGGCTATGTGTCCCATCAATGGGCAGCATTGGCGGAAGCGATTAGCTGGATACGCGGCAGCGGAGGAATAGCGGTGCTGGCGCATCCCGGCCGGTATATGTCCGGGAAAGCTGGAATGGGTAAAAAGACCATGCATGAATTGCTCACTGAGTTCGTTGAATTTGGCGGGCAGGCGCTAGAGGTGGTGACTGGCAGCCACACGCCCGAGCAGTATGCCGAATTTGCCCGTTATGCCAATGAATTCAATTTACAGTGCTCATGCGGTTCCGACTTCCACGGTCCCGGCGAGAGTTATCGCGATATGGGTCGATTACCGGATTTTCCGCTGGGTTGCCGTCCAGTATGGGAAAGTTGGGAGCAAGCCCCTGCTTTTAAGATGTCCTGATGTCGCAGTATTTCACCATCCATCCTGATAATCCAAACCCGCGCCTGATCCGCCATGCAGCTGAAGTACTGCGCGAGGGAGGTGTTGTGGTTTACCCTACCGACTCTTGTTACGCGCTGGGTTGCCATTTGGGCGACAAACATGCAGTGGCACGCATCCGCCAGATACGCGGGCTGGACGAGCATCATCACCTGACGTTGATGTGCCGAGACCTCTCCGAAATTTCGCGCTATGCGCGGATGGACAATGCGAAATTCCGCTTGCTGAAAGCTAACACGCCGGGGAGTTACACTTTTATTCTTGAGGCCACCAAGGAAGTGCCGCGGCGTTTGCAGCACCACAAGCGCAGTACGATAGGTATGCGTATTCCGGATCATGCGGTGGCGTTGGCATTGCTGGAAGAATTGGGAGAGCCTTTGTTGAGCACCACGCTGATTCTGCCTGATGAAGAAGGGCCATTGAATGATGCCGAGTACATCCGCGAATTACTTGAAAAACAAGTAGAACTGGTGATAGACGGCGGTGCAGTGGGCGTAGCTTTCACCACTGTGATAGATTTGACCGGAGATACGCCGGTGCTGGTGCGGCGCGGCAAGGGCGATGTGACACCTTTTGGAATTGAGGAATAATGCAGCTAGATCAGTTAATACAAACCATCGCACTTGCCGCGATACCCGTGCTGTTTGCAATCACCTTGCACGAGGCAGCGCACGGTTACGTGGCGAGGCATTTTGGCGACATGACAGCCTATCAGCAGGGGCGCATCAGCCTGAATCCACTGCGGCACATTGATCCGGTCGGCACGATATTACTGCCGTTGCTGACCTTGTGGATGGGCGGTATCCTGTTCGGCTGGGCCAAGCCAGTGCCGGTGAATTTCGCCGCGCTACGCCGCCCCAAGCAGGATATGCTGTGGGTGGCGATCGCCGGGCCGGCCTCTAATCTGGTCATGGCGCTGGGTTGGGCATTGCTCTATAAAATGGCCTGGATGAATCCGGCAAATTATTTTGCCGAACCGCTGCTGGGAATGGCACAGATAGGGATTCAAATTAACGTGGTGCTGATGGTGCTAAACCTTCTTCCGCTGCCTCCGCTCGATGGCGGCCGGGTTGCGGTCAGCATGCTGCCGCATCGCCAGGCTTACCAACTGGCGAAGATCGAGCCCTATGGCATGTTTATCCTGATCTTCTTGCTCATAACTAATTTGTTGGGGCTGATATTATGGCCATTGGTAAAAATGGTGATTGACGTAATTAAACTCATTATTGGACTATAAGTAGAAATATGTTTGCTGATCGTGTTTTATCGGGTATGCGTCCTACCGGCAGTTTGCATCTGGGCCACTACCATGGGGTATTGAAAAACTGGGTGCAGATGCAACATGAATACGAATGTCTTTTCTTCGTGGCCGACTGGCACGCGCTGACCACGCATTACGACACCCCGCAAATAATCGAACAAAATGTGTGGGACATGGTAGTGGATTGGCTGGCTGCCGGCGTGGATCCGGGACGCGCTACGTTGTTCATTCAATCCAGAGTGCCGGAGCATGCCGAATTACATTTACTGCTGTCGATGATCACGCCGCTCGGCTGGCTGGAGCGTGTGCCGACCTACAAGGATCAGCAGGAAAAACTGTCTGAAAAAGACCTGAGCACCTACGGCTTCCTTGGCTACCCGCTGCTGCAAAGCGCAGACATTCTGGTCTACCGTGCCACGCAAGTACCGGTTGGCGAAGACCAAGTGCCGCACATCGAGTTCACCCGTGAGATCGCACGTCGTTTCAATCACATCTATGGTCGCGAGGCGGGGTTCGAAGAAAAAGCCAAAATCGCAGTAAAAAAATTGGGCAGCAAAAAAGCCAAGCTCTATTTCGAATTACGTATTCGCTACCAGGAGCAGGGCGATGACGCTGCGTTGGAGTCTGCCAAATCCCTGCTGGAAGAGCAGCAGAGCCTGAGTTACGGCGACCGGGAGCGTTTGTTCGGCTATCTGGAAGGCGGCGGCAAGATGATTCTGTCCGAACCGCGCGCGATGCTCACGTCCGCCCCGAAAATGCCCGGCCTGGACGGACAGAAAATGTCCAAGTCCTACAACAACACCATCACCTTGCGCGAAGGCGAAGCCAGCGTGAGCAAGAAGATCCGTACCATGCCGACCGATCCGGCACGCATTCGTCGTAGTGATCACGGTGACCCGGAAAAGTGCCCAGTGTGGCCGTTACACCTGATATATTCCAGCGAAGATACGAAGCAGTGGGTGAAGAAAGGCTGCAAGAGCGCGGGCATAGGTTGCATCGAATGCAAACAGCCGGTGATCAACGCGGTGCTGGAGGAACAGCGCCCGATGCGCGAACGCGCCCAGATGTACCTGGACGATCCGACGCTGGTGCGCAACATCATTGCTGACGGCTGCGAAAAGGCACGCAAACTTGCTTCGGAAACCATGCGCGATGTGCGAGAAGCGATGGGGCTCGACTACAGCTAGATGCCATGGAGTCATCCTGAAATCGATATGTTACCTGCCCGCACTGTGGTGTTGCCAAAGAGGAAATGTTGCCGACCGATGCATGCCAGTTCTTTTATGAATGCACTGCGTGCCATGCCGTGCTATGCCCAAAATCAGGCGGTTGCTGCGTGTTCTGTTCGTTTGGTAGTATGCCGTGCCCGCCGGTTCAATTGCAGCAGGGCTGCTGACACATAAACTCAATATGACCCAGACCCATATTCTATCTACTGCTCCGCTAGCGCACATTCACGGAGAACCGCTGCTTGAGATGCCGCTGGATTTGTACATTCCGCCTGACGCACTTGAACTGGTACTTGAGGCTTTCCAAGGACCACTGGATCTGTTGCTGTATTTAATCCGCAAGCACAACCTTGATGTGCTGGATATTCCGATGGCAGAACTGACCCGCCAATATATGGGTTACATCGAGATGATGCATCAGCATCGCATGGAGTTGGCGGCGGATTATCTGTTAATGGCGGCGGTGCTGATTGAGATTAAATCGCGCATGCTATTGCCGCGTCCGCCTAAAATCAGCGAAGAGGACGGGGAAGACCCGCGCGCCGAGTTGATG
>JBAQWL010000007.1:0-3089 GCA_049298895.1 Gallionella sp. | reverse complement strand
CGGGTGCGCTCCTGAATGAGTATCTTGCCGTTGTCGCCGAGCCATTTGCATTCCGCGAACCACCGCGATGCTGGCGTGCCGATCACTTCTTGCCAGATAAGCCACTCCGCGATGTTCTGGAAGTGCCCGAGGTCAGGCTCGACCTTGACGACATAGTTCGGCAGCAACTTACACTCAAATACGGTGCGGCTCATGCCCTGACCGATCTTTTTCCCGCACAGCAGGTAGAATGCCTCTTCGAAGGCGTGATCGAATGCGCCTGAACTCATGACAACACCACCATGGCAATCAGTGTCGCAACTACAGCACAGCCAATCAGAATCCATATCCACTTGGCTGTTTCCAGCATTTCTTCTTCTCTCATGCTTTCTCCTTGACTTCGCCGGGCGGATCGCCGGCCTCGATGTGCTCCATGATCTTCTCGACAGCTGCCCGGCGCCGGTCGCCATAGCCTTTGCCTTTGGGTATCTCCAGCCAGAACTCGCGGTGATGCTCATCATACCCCGAGACGCGAGCGACGTGGCCATCGTGCGCGATGCTGTAGTAAGAGCGGTCATTCCAGCTAATCAGGCTTGGCATACATATCCTTCGGGTGGACTGTCTTCTGATAAACGCCGCCACAGAACCAGCGCATCGGGTTGTACCACTTGCGAAGGCCGATCACCTTGATGCTGACACCATACGTCAAAAGGTTTTTCATCTTTATGCCCCCATGAATGTTCCGCCACCCTGGCTGGTGCTTCCTTGCTTGGGCGGCAGTTTCTTGGCCATCTTCACCGAATAGCTCATGGCGAACACATCCGCGTTGTCCGGGCTTGCAATACCGCGCGCCTGCATGTCCTTCTTGCTTTCCAGCAGGATCACATCATGGCTCGACTTGGTGGCATAAGTGTACTCGGGTGCGGTCAGGTCGGCATCAAGCTCTGGATCCTCTGGCTTCTCCACTCCCAGCCGCATGGCATCGCGCATCCAACCCCAGCATTCTGCCCGGCGATTGTAGTACATCAGTTCATCTTGTGGTGCCTCGGCCCCATGGAATTCGTACAGGATTACCTTGCCATTTTTCTTGTCGTACCCTTTGCGCACGATCAGGTCGACCACCGCGCCGCCAATCCCATCGCCGTCAATGATGATGGCATCCGGCTGCTCTGCCTCGATCAGTTCGATGAACCGGTCTGTCAGCTGGTCGGTTGGCAGCCCCATCCACTTTTTGAGAATGCGCCACTTGCGCCCCTGCCGGGTGCCGGCCACGGACTTGTTGGTGCCGAACCGGGCTACGTCCAGGACAAGGAACTTGGGTGCCGTCTCATAACCTTCTGCCTTGTAGGTAGCGCACTTGTCGATCAGGTCTTGCCCGATAAACTGATTTGCCCCTGACCTTGGCGCAATGCCGCGCACACGAATGCGAACAAAATCACTGTCTTCCCCGTAATCGTTAATCCATTCTGCTATCTGTACCTGGTTGGCATGCTTGCACGTCCGGCTGTCTATCTGCTTGTGGATCCATCGATCGCGCGTCTTACCGGCAAAGCATTCATGGAAGCGCCCAGTGTTCTTGGTGTAGTTGCCGAATGCCAGCCAGATCACGCCGGCAGTCGTCATGGCGCCCTCTGTCACGCTCCAGATCGAGTCGGCAATGGCTTGGGCTTCATCGTAAATGATGAGTACGTGCTTTTCATGGGTACCGGCGAATGCGTCTGGGTTGTGCTCCGACCACGGCACTGCTGCAGCGAACCATGTGTCGGGATACTCGTTGTGGTAATACTTTGTGGCGGTCCATGTGTACCAGTGCGAGTCCATGGCCAGGCGATGCCATTTAGCCAACTCGCGCCACGTCTTGTTGGTCAGCTGCGCCGCGCCGGATGCTGTGACAACCACTTGCGGGAATGGGCGTGTAGCCAAGAACCACTTGATGATCCACGCGATCAGGGCGGTCTTGCCGATACCATGGCCAGATGCAATGGCGATACGGATAGCCGCTGCCATCACGATATTTACATCCTCGCCGCGGTGAAGGGCATCCCGGATATCATTAAGGGTGTCTATCTGCCACTCATCCGGCTCCAGTTCCTTCTCCAACGGCCCCGGCTCACCCCATGGGAATGAGAACATCACGTACCTCAGTGGATCGTTGTAGCTCAGGGCGATCTCTTCCATCAGCCCGGCATACTCGTCTTCGTCACTTTCCGCCATTTACACGCTTTCTGGCACGCTCAAGCCGTTCTTGGTACGAATGGGTGATCTTGAGTTCTGCCCGCTCAACATACAACCCGTGATACTTCATCGCTTTCTCAAGAGCGGCGTTCTTGTCATGGGTCTTCACCTTGCGCAGATGCCCAGCCAAGGTGCGCGCTTCACCCTTGCCGGTGTATTCCTCTTCAACCTCGATGCCAGCCACGGTCGCAGCCGTGTCATCGTCCATCAGGTGCACCGGGATGAAATTGCCGTCCTTGTCATACAGCCTGCGCGGATCAGCGTATGCCAATCTGGCTACTTCCTGCAGGGTGCGCTCAACGGTCAACCCTGTGATCTTAGTCAACTGTTTGGTGAGTTTAGCAATAGCCTCTGCAATGATAGGTTTAGATAGGTTTTCAGAACCAATTTCTTGCGCTGTCTTTTGGCTATACCCAGCGCGGATGGCGGCTTGTGTCGCATTGAAGTCCACAATGTACTCCTCAACGAACCGCTGCTGCTTTGGGGTGAGCTTCTTGTCGAACAGTATCCTGGCCTCGTTGACCAATTTGCAGGCTGCCGCGTAGTCCTTGCCGGTAGGGTAGGCATCGCGATCTGGTGCCGGGTGGGCTTGGATGGCCTCTTTGGAGTGCTCGGGTGGCCCGGCCTTTTTGGGCTTCTTGGCTGGCTTTTTAGCAGCGGCTTTCTTGGCTGCCGGCTTCTTGGTGGGATTGGTCATTCTCCGACCTCTGTTGTTTGGTTGCGAACATCCGATTTGCACGGCGTCTCTGGGGTATGAACCCGGCGAATTCCTGTTATTCGATCATCGCATTTATGGAGCTGGTGCAGGGTGTGCCTCCCTGGCGGGGCTCCCCGCGCACAGGAAGCGTTCAAAATCTGCCGTCATGCACCAACAA
>JBAQWL010000006.1:0-6091 GCA_049298895.1 Gallionella sp. | reverse complement strand
TTCCTTGCGGCTTGTTCACGTTGCAATGGTCTCTGCATGGGGCGCGTGTCTATCTGAGCTTAACGTAAAGTAGATGGCAAAAACGCCGTATATTCTGGACTACGTTGCCGAATAAGCTGGGTCACTGCTTTTACTCCTTTGATTTATCGAGTCATGCAAAAGAAAACAGGGCAAAAGAATTTTCAAATACGGCTTTACAGTTTATACCCCCGATGCACCGCTACTACGCCGCCGGTCAGGTTGAAGTATTCAACGCGCTCCAGTCCGGCATCGGTCATCATTTGCTTCAACTCTTCCTGCCCCGGGTGCATGCGGATGGATTCGGCGAGGTAACGGTAGCTGTCAGCATCGTTGGCGATGAGTTGCCCGATCCTGGGTAGCAGTTTGAAGGAATAAAAGTCGTAGGCTTTTTCGAGCGGCTTGGCGACCTTGGAGAATTCCAGCACGATGACGCGCCCACCCGGTTTAATGACGCGGTACATCTCGCGCAGCGCAGCGTCTTTGTGGGTGAAGTTGCGCAGGCCAAAGGCGATGCTGACGCAGTCGAAATAATTGTCGGGGAAGGGCAGGTGTTCGGCATCGCATTGGGTGACCGGAGTGGCGATGCCGGCATCGAGCAGGCGGTCGCGTCCGACGCGCAGCATGGCGTTGTTGATATCGGTGAGCACCACCTGGCCGCTGCTGCCGACTTGCTTCAAGAACAAACGCGACAGGTCTGCCGAGCCGCCCGCCACGTCCAGTACGCGTTGTCCGGTGCGCACGCCACTGACACTGACCGCGAAGCGTTTCCACAAACGGTGCAGACCGACCGACATCAGGTCGTTCATCACATCGTATTTGCCGGCGACCGAGGTGAAAACGCCCGCGACACGTTTGGCTTTTTCTTCCTCGCCTACGGTCTCAAATCCGAAATGGGTGGTCTTGTTCATTACCTGTCCTGGTGGCTTATGCCCCGCATCCTTTTGGTTCATGGTTTGCTTCCTCGTGCTGACCCGGCTCACGGCTTGTGCCCGTCTCTTCGATCTGGCGCAAATAATCCTGCCACAACGCATCCTGATGTTTGCCCAAATTGTAAATATACTCCCAGGTGTAAAGGCCGCTATCGTGGCCGTCGTCGAACACCATCTTGAGTGCGTAGCTACCGGACGGCTCTACCCCGGTGAGCATGACATCGCGTTTGCCGACTTGCAGCGACGCTTGTCCCGGCCCGTGCCCGCGAACTTCGGCAGAGGGTGAATGCACACGCAAAAATTCATAAGGCAATCGGTAACGCGCACCGTCAGCAAAGGCGATCTCCAGAACTTTGGATTGCTGATGCAAGATGATTTCGGTGGCTTGCGGTAGTGCGGTCATAGCGAGCGTATCTTTTTCAATAGTGCGGTGGTGGAACGCTCATGTAAAAACGGGATGCTGTGTACGGTGCCACCCCAACCTTGCACTTCCTGGCTGCCGACAATGCTCTCCGGCTTCCAGTCCCCACCTTTGACCAGCACATCGGGGCGGCAGGTGAGAATTAAATTAAGCGGCGTGTCCTCATCAAACTTTACCACCAGACTCACCGATTCCAGCGCGGCGAGCACAGCCATGCGATCCTGTTCGGCATTGATAGGTCGGTCATCACCCTTGCCTTGACGCTTCACCGAAGCATCGCTGTTCACGCCGATGACCAGCGCCGCGCCCAGCGCGCGCGCTTGTCCAAGATAGGTGACATGGCCGCGATGCAGCACGTCGAAGCAGCCGTTAGTGAACACCAGCGGATGCGGCAACGTGGCAACCCGCGCGGCGAGCTCAAGGGGGGTGCACATTTTGTGTTCAAAGGCGGGCGCGGAATACATTTAGTCTTGATACTCGAACAGTTTAACCACACTTTTCACGCCACTGGTTGTGCTGGCGATTTCGACAGCCGCATCAGCTTCGGCGTGGTTGACTATGCCCAGCAAAAATACTGTGCCGTCCTCGGTGACAACCTTGATGTGTTCAGGGTTGAAGCTCTTGTTGTTCAGAAAGCGCAACTTCACGTTGGAGGTAATCAGGCTGTCGCTACTGCGCGACACTAGCGAATTGTTGGGAGAAATAACTAGCTCGTTATTTACGCCGCGCACTTTCTCGAAAGTAGCAGCCAGCTTACCAATTCCGGCCTTGGTGTACTCATCGGCTACTTCGCCGGTGAGCAACACGCTGAGATTATAGCTGGTCACATTGACGTGCATTACTCCTTTGAATTTTTTACTGAGCAGCATGGAAATGCTGGACTCCAAATTTTGATCTTCAATAAAAGCTTCCTTGCTGCGTCTGTCCTGCGCCAGGATTACCCCGGTACCCACCCCAGCCGCGACGATGGGCAGGCATCCTTGCAGTGTGAACGCCAACATCATCGTACCCGCCAACAGGCGCAGCTGCATCTTCATTCACCCAACAGCAAATAATCAATAATGTCGCAGATGCAATGCAGGCTGAGTAAATGCACCTCCTGAATTCGCGCGGTGCTCTGTGCGTCTACGCAGATCAGCACATCGGTGTCGCTCAACGCGGCCGCCATCTCTCCGCCATCGCGCCCGGTCAGCGCGATTACGCGCATGCCGCGTTCGTGTGCCGCATGAATCGCAGCTACAACATTGGGCGAATTACCGCTGGTGGAAATGGCCAGCAGGCTGTCGCCTGGCAAACCCAGCGCGCGCACCTGCTTGGAAAATATCTGTTTGAAGTCATAGTCGTTGCCGATCGAAGTCAGCACCGAGCTGTCGGTGGTTAATGCAATGCACGCCAGGCCAGGACGTTCTTTTTCAAAGCGATTCAGCAGTTCCGCCGCGAAGTGTTGCGCATCGGCTGCCGAACCGCCATTGCCGCAACACATGATTTTGCCGTCGTTGGTGACGCAATCGAAAAAAACCTGTGCACCATCGGCGATAGGCTTTGCCAGCGCGTCCTTGACTCTGAGTTTAAGATCGGCGCTGTCCTTGAAATGTTTGCTGATGCGTTTATTGATGTCCATGATGGTTATTGCATGTTTGATCAGCGTGAATATTAACCGAATCAGGCATCGAACGCATTTTTGAGCCACTGTACGTTATTGCCCTGTGGGTCATCCATGAGCACGACATCGAAGCGGCATGGCGGGATGTGTCCGAGATCGGCAAGATATTGTTGTGCGGTGCGGATGATACGTTGCTGCTTGCGGTTATCGATGCTGGCCGCTGCACCCCCGTAATCGGCATTGCGACGCAAGCGCACTTCGATGAATACCAGCGAGGCGCCATCCTGCATGATCAGATCAATCTCGCCGAAACGACCGCGATAATTTCGTACGATCAGATTCAAGCCCTGTTGCTGCAAATGCTGCGCGGCCCATAATTCAGCCTGCGCGCCGGTCATGGAGCGCTGACAGGTTGCTCGGGGAACATCTGAGTTGCAGGCATGACAGCAGTACTGCCAGTTTGTGCTTGACCCTGCGCAAATATGGCTGGCGTTGACACTCGTTGAAAGGTGTGACCATAAAGATGTATTTGCCCGCTTACACCGTCCAGAGGCAGTGCAGATGTTAATAGGTTGCCAAGCAGTATATTGATCAGGCGGTATGCATCTATCCCCAGCGCGTATAGTCGTTGGTGGTCGATGGAAAGCGGCGGCTCAGCGCGTGGATAAATCATTACGGCGGGATGGTCGGGTTGCAGCAACCATGGCATATCGACAAAATTGATGTCGTGCAAATCGTGATTGATCAGCGTGTCAATGTTGCCAACAAAGGCACGAGAAGTGGCGTAAACAGGCAAACTGTTGGACAGATATGGGCGAATTAAACGTGCCTTATGCGCATCGGTAGCGATGAATATCATCGCTCCAGAGATGCTGGTAATATCAGCGAATATCGATAAATCATCGTCGAATTCAAGTTCGCGTAGTATCGTTCCGCCGACAGCATTCCATTCGTCCTCGAAGGCAAATTGCAGACGCTTGGACAATTTTTCACGGGTGGTGACGATGAGGGCCTCATGCAACTCCTGCTGTCTTGCCAGCTGTGCAATTTGCCGGGCTTCCGATTCTATGTCCATTCCAAAGAAATACATGTGCTCAGCGGGGGTGGTTTCAACTACGTTCAAACTCAGGGTTGGCACGGGGATGTACTGCGCCTCTGCCAAAGCTGCAACTTCGTCGCGGGTCAGCGGCCCCACCACGGCCCGAGCGCCGTTTGCGATGGCCTGGCGATATGCGGTAACGACATTGCCGTTGTTGTCAGAACTATCATAAACGCGTACTGGAAATTCCTGCCTGCCTAGCTGGGCGGCTGCCATAAAACCTTGTTGCACCGCTCGGGCTGCAGCGCTAAAACTAGCCGACTGCAAGGGCAGTAAAAGCGCGATATGCGGTATGGCATTCTCATCAACGATCACGGGCGTTTCATCTATTTCAGGCGCCTCGGTGATCGGCTCTGCTTGCTCAGGTTCAGCCTCGATTTCGCCGACCGGCACTGCAGGCTTTTCTTCGCTGGGCTTATGCGGTAGGGTGGGGGTACAAGCGTATAGTGCGAACAGAGTCGAGAGTACGAGGAGTACACGTTGCATAACGAACATCCGCAAAAGTTGGAAGCCGCATTATATGTAGTTGCCACCCCGATTGGAAATTTACGCGACATTACGCTGCGCGCTCTGGAGGTACTGGCTTCAGCCGACGTGGTCGCGGCGGAAGACAAACGCAATACCGCGCATCTGCTCACGCATCACCACATCAGCGCAACCCGGCTGATGGCGGTGCATCAGCATAACGAGCGCGGCGCGGCGGAAAAGATCATTGCACTATTGCAAGCCGGGCAAAGTGTTGCTTTCGTCAGCGATGCAGGTACTCCGGCGGTGAGCGACCCCGGAGCGTTACTGGTGCAGGCAGTGCGGGCAGCCGGGCTGCGCGTCATCCCGATACCCGGCGCAAACGCGGCGCTAGCGGCGCTGTCGGCGGCAGGCCTGAGCGAGCCGCATTTTTTGTTCTACGGTTTTCTGCCCAACAAATCCACCGCACGGCGCACCGCACTGCAAGCATTGAGAGACCAATCCTGCGCGCTGGTTTTCTATGAAGCACCGCACCGGATCGTCGAATGCATATCCGACCTGTGCGCAGTGCTGGGCGGCGAGCGGCAGGTTGTGCTGGCACGTGAGATCACCAAATTGTTCGAAACGATCCATGCCTGTGCATTGCAAGATGCCGAGGCGTGGTTACTGTCGGACAGCGACCAGCAGCGCGGCGAGTTCGTCATGCTGGTCTCGGGTGCGCCGCCCCAGACAGGGCTGTCTCGCGCAACACTCAATACATTATCCCTGCTGCTCGAAGAATTGCCGCTCAAACAGGCAGTGCAACTCGCCGCAAAAATCAGCGGAGCCAACCGCAATGAGCTGTATCAACATGCATTGGCACTCAAGCCGGAGGAGGATTGAGAAATTACGGCAACCCGCATTTTTTCTTGCTATCATTCTGCGGGTAGCCAATCGTACCGCGCGTTTATTGAGAAGACGCGCTGAAAGTCGAGGATAGGGATGGGTCGTTTTTGTCAGCGTGTTTGGCGGGCGCTAAAAAATGAGCACATGCAAAACCAAAACAATACAACGCGGATATCAGTTTATGCGCCATGAAGGTGTCTTTGCTGGCACGTTTTAGGGTGTCTACATAACGTTAAGCTCAGATAGACACGCGTCCCATCCAGAGACCATTGCAACGTGAACAAGCCGCAAGGAATATTCAAGATCGCTGCAACACTGGCAAGGAAATTGCAGAATTTACAAGCGGTTAAAAACATGATATCGAGCGATGCGCTACGCTTCGCGGCATATAACTGTTTTTCGAGGTTTCAACTTTTCAGCCGTCGGTGCGGGGGAAATCCAAAATGAGCGCCCATCACGCAGCAAGCAACCGGGGCAGCGGAGCATGTCCATCTGCGCCTAACGCCTCGTTAGAGCAGACACCGTTCGTTGCACTCACGGCTGCGCCCCACTGGCCAGCTTGCATGCCAGGCTCGTTCCCAATATTCACTCCGTTGTCAGCTTCGCTACTCGCCTGCCATAAACGCAAGCCGTCTGGCGGGGGTGCCGCTCAACTCGAACCACGTTAG
>JBAQWL010000005.1:0-5878 GCA_049298895.1 Gallionella sp. | reverse complement strand
GGCATCGCGTGGTGCAAGAGCACGCTGAATCCGTGGATCGGCTGCACCAAGATCGGCCCCGACTGTAATAATTGCTACGCCGAAACGATGGACAAACGCGCGGTATTTGATGGTGTGACCCATTGGGGTGCTGGCGTGCCGAGGAAGCGCACCAGCGAGCAGAATTGGAATGCCGTGCGCCGCTGGAACAGGATCGCGCCGGATACCGAGTTTGCCGGTCGCAAGGGATTCTGGCCGGTGTTCTGCGCATCGCTGGCTGATGTGTTCGACAATGAGGTTGATCCGCAGTGGCAGCATGACCTTTGGAATTTGATTGCCTCTACGCCGAATCTCACTTGGCTGCTGTTGACCAAACGGATAGGCAATGTCGCGCGCTTGGTCGATCCGCGCTGGATGGAGCATGGATTCCCAGATAACGTCTGGCTGGGCGCTACCGTGGTCAATCAGGAAGAGGCTGATCGGGATATTCCGAAGTTGTTGCAGATCCCGGCGAAGGTGAGGTTCTTGAGTGTTGAGCCGATGCTGGGGCCGGTGGATCTGATTCAAGCAATGGAAATGCGCGAACCTGGTTCACGCTTTAACGGATGGGCAGAGCTTTCGTGGTGTATTTGTGGTGGTGAGAGCGGCACCAAGGCGCGACCGATGCACCCGGACTGGGCGAGATTATTGCGCGATCAGTGCGCGGCTGCTGGCGTGCCGTATTTTTTTAAGCAATGGGATGGTAAAACACCACACCGGTTGCTTGACGGCGTTGAACACAGCGAGTTTCCAGCTTGATATGGCCGGCGACTGGCTTAAAATCGAAGCGTGCACCCCGGACAAACCAGAAGTGTTCGGTATAGCCACCGCGCTCGGGGTGACGCAACAGCATGCCTTTGGTTGCGTTTTCCTTGTTTGGCGCTGGTTCGATCAGCATACGACTGACGGTAACGCAAAATCTGTTACCAAAAACATCATTGATGCGTTAGCGGTTCAACCAGGAATGGCCGATGCCATGGTCAAAGTCGGGTGGTTGGACGTGCTAGATGATGGATCAGTGTGCCTCCCACATTTCGATCGGCATACTGGACAAACGGCTAAAAGCCGTTCAGAGACAAATCTTAGGGTTTCCAAGCATCGTAAAGAAAAAGCAAGTCAAGAAATAATCCGTGGCATTATTCCTAGGCCAATCAGGGCGTTAATTTATAAACGTGACAACCATACGTGCGTCTACTGTGGGCGTAAAGAAGCGGAATTTTATCCTCCTGAAACAAAAGACGCAGGAATTTTACATATCGACCACGTTATTCCTTTATCTCAAGGTGGATCAGATGATCATAAAAATCTCGCAACATCATGTTCTATTTGTAATATGTTCAAAAGCAATCGTACCCCAGAAGAGTGCGGACTCCCTTGGCCTGAAATAAACGGGAAACGACTTGGTAACGATAAAAATGTTACTCAAACGTTACCTAGAGAAGAGAAGAGAAGAGAAGATATAAAACCAAAGTCAAAAGACTTGTCCGCGCATGCTGCGCAGACCAAAGGCACCCGCTTGCCAGAAGATTGGGTTTTACCAAAACCATGGGGTGAGTGGGCATTGAACGAAAGGCCGGAACTGACAGCTGATGAAGTCAGGAAAATGGCCGACACTTTCAAGGACCACTGGATCGCCAATGCAAACCGGGCGACCGGGAAAAAAGCGGATTGGTTTGCGACATGGCGAAACTGGGTGCGCAACCAGAAAACAAACCCGGCACAAAGTAAATCTGTTCAGGAAGCCCGCCTTAGTGTAGCCGAACAAATCATGGGAGGTAAAAATGGAACTCACAGACCGACTCGGGACATTACCCCAGGCCGCACAATTGAAGGTAGTGGAAAGAGTATTCCAGAAACTCCTCTTCGCCTTCGGGAACCAGATGCAAGCTAAGTGGCAGGGGATCGAAATGCAGGAAGTCTATCTGGATTGGGCTGACGCATTAGGCGATTGCTCGCTGGGTGCAATTAACGATGCGATCAGGCTTTCCAGAATATCCCAGCATCCGCCGAATCAAGGGGAGTTTCTGGAGTATTGCCGCCAGTACAAACCGCCCGTGGATGAATCGAGAATGCTCGGGCACGATCGGTATTCTGGTATCACGGTATCGCGTGAAGAGGGATTGAAAATGTTGGAGACGTTCAAAAATAAACTCGCTGAAAAAATGACCGAGCAGACCAAGGACCAACCATGAGCAAACTAATCGCATGGGCACACCAGCGCGAACCAGATGTCGTCATTGGTGGGTTGGAGCGACCATATCTGCTGCGCTGGTTTGTGATCCCGCGAAACCGATTTTTCAATATCTACCTGCATCTATTCCTCCGTAGTGATGACGACCGAGCCCTACACGACCACCCGTGGGCAAACTGCTCTATCCTGCTTGATGGAGAGTACACCGAGCACAAAATCCAGGCAGGTGGCATTCACATCAAAACGGTGCGCCGGGCAGGGGATTGGCGCATTAGGTTTAGCGGCAAGCTCGCCCACCGGATCGAATTGCACCACGGCCCGTGCTGGACGCTCTTTTTGACCGGTCCGGTATACCGCCACTGGGGATTCCACTGCCCAGATAAAGGATGGGTGCCTTGGCGAGATTTCGTAGACGCTAAAGATGCTGGTGCAATTGGCAAAGGATGTGGAGAATGAGCTTCGAGATCGCCCGCGCTGCCGTGCTACTGAACCCAACCAGGTTCCGTCCTGAATTCTACGACTGGCTGAAAGACAACTACGCCATCTTTGAGTATTTTGAGCAAGCGGCGATCAAGGCGTGGAACGCTGGGCATAAACACTTTGGCGCGCGCACCATCGTCGAGGTAATGCGCTACCGCACCGCGCTGCGCGAGATCGGCAACGGTGAATGGAAACTCAACGATCACCGCACCCCGGATATGTCGCACCTGTTCATGTTGCTGCATCCGGAAATGGTGGGGTTCTTCGAGTTGCGGGAAAGAAAGGCGGCGGCGTGAGGGTGCTTGTTGCTTGCGAGTTTTCTGGTGTTGTGCGCGAAGCATTTAACGCGCGTGCCGGGGTATATGCGATGTCGTGCGACCTATTGCCGCCAGAAGATGGGCGTGTGGATTATCACCACCAAGGTGATGTGTTGGATATCCTTGGTGATGGGTGGGATTTGATGATTGCACACCCGGACTGCACTTACCTTTGCTCTTCTGGATTGCACTGGAATGGGCGCGTGCCGGGCCGGGCAGCACAGACACTTGAGGCGCTGGAATTTGTGCGTATGCTGATGAGTGCACCTATCCCAAGAATCGCTATTGAAAATCCGATTGGCAGAATCAATACGGCCATTCGCGCGCCCGATCAATACATTCAGCCATATGAGTATGGGCATGACGCCAGCAAGCGCACCGGCTTATGGCTGAAAAATCTCCAGCCGCTCAAGCCAACCAAACGGATAGCGGGCAGAATCGTTATGCACAACGGTAAGCAGGTCGAGCGTTGGGCCAACCAAACGGATAGTGGGCAGAATCGGCTAGGACCATCACCAGATCGCTGGAAAGAGCGCGCGCGGACGTATCCTGGATGGGCTGATGCAATGGCTGCACAATGGGGCGCGCCATGATCACGCTGAGACTTCCAGTGCCACCCAGCGCCAACCGTTACTGGCGCACCTACATGCCAAAAGGCTTCAAAGCTCCAGTGACCACGTTATCCGCCGAGGCGAAGGCGTACAAAATCGAAGTGGCCAGTCTGGCAAAAGCCGCCGGTATCCACAAGCCCATCCTTGGCCGCGTATCTGTGAGCTTCGTTTACTATCCAAAACGCCCCCAAGATTGGCAGAAACGGGCAAGAATCGACCCGCAAGGATGGGATGACACCGTCATGGCGCTTGACCTCGATAATTTGAACAAGGGACTCCTGGACGCTTTGAAGAATGTAGTGTTTGAGGACGACAAGCTAGTGCATGAGATCCACGCAAAGCGCATGGAGCCGGATGGCGAAGCTAGGGTGATCGTGACCATCACGCCGATCGTGGTGGCGGCGCAAAAGGAATTGGTATGAAACGCATTAACAACTTTTCTGGCGGGTTATGCTCATTCTGGAGTGCGTGGCGTGATGTCCAAGAATTTGGCGCTGAGAATGTGGTGCTTCTCTTTGCTGATACGCTCGCTGAATCTCCTGAACTCCACCAATTCAAAGATGCTGCATCGGCGTTGCTTGGCGTGCCTATCACCAGAATTTCGAAAGAAATAACGCCGTGGGAATTGTTCCGGCAACAAAAGATGATTGGAAATAACAAATATCCAATCTGCTCAATTTACCTAAAGCGTGAACTGTTGGATGAGTGGATGGCTTCACACTACGAAATGAACGCCCAGCAAGACAATGCATTTTTAGAAAAGGCGTCCATTTCTCTCGGCTTTGACTGGTCTGAAGAACACCGGACGCAAGCCATGAGGCGCGAACACCCAACGTGGGAAATCCGCGCGCCAATGCAGCGCGAACCAATTTGGGATAAATGCAAAATGCAGAATGAGGCTAAAAAGCTCGGGCTGCCAATTTCATCCGCATACACACTAGGGTTGCCGCACGATAACTGTGGGGGGCGCTGCGTCCGTGCCGGAATCTCCCATTGGGTCAGATTGCTTGAAATCCGTCCAGAGGCTTTCGCGGAATGGGAAAAAGAAGAAATGGAGACAGCCGAATATCTACGCTCTGAAGGCGTAGAGCCGCTTTCGATGCTCAAAGACCGCAGAGGCGGTGTAACTAGAAATCTATACCTCACAGAACTCCGCGCGCGCGTTGAAGCTGGTGAAAAATTCGACCGCTTTGATTGGGGCGGATGCGGATGTGGTGGTGTGTAATGCCTGACAAAATCACCCAGCGTGTTTTCGTATTCAACAGCGCCGCCGTGCAGTCGAACTGCATCATGCTGCTGCGCAATCTACCAGTGGATGGTTCGGTTGAGATTGTCATCCGCAAGGCATCCAAGACGCGGACACCTGACCAGAATGCAGCTATGTGGGCTGGCCCGTTGCGCGATATTGAGGAACAAGCCTGGGTGTCCGGTAAACAATTCAAAGCAGATGTATGGCATGAACACTTCAAGCGTGAATTCCTACCCGAAGGTGACGAAGAAGACTTTGACCGACTAGTGAAGCTCGGGTATCGCAAGTGGGACTACACGCCGAAGGGCGACCGGGTGCTGGTGGGATCCACAACACAGCTTACTATGCGCGGCATGGCTCAGTATATGACGAAACTCGAATCGTATGCCCAGCAGGAACTTGGTGTGCAACTGTCGGCGAAACCGGGAATTGGTATTTCCCATCTGGAGTTAGGGATGGAAGCCGTGGTGGGAAATTGACAACGCCAGTGAAATCAGGATAATGCGCGCCACGAGCTCACGCATTAAGTGCACCGAGACTGCCGCCCCTTCATGGGGCGGTTCCTTTTCAAGGGTACAGGTTCATCGACTCGCTGTTTCGAACAATCCCGATGATGCTGGATTCACCGAATGTGATCAAATCCTCCCCTTGATACCGGAACTTCTGGTGGCCGTGGCGTGAGAAAATCACAATATCGCCGACTTTTACCGTCATGGGGACGCGCTGCAGTGGGCTGGTCTTGCTCCACTCGCCCGGCCCGATTGCCAATACAGTGCCGGTAAATGGCGTTTCCTGCGATTCCTCGCTCGGCGGCAGGATGATGCCAGACTTGGTTGACGGTTGTTCAGCCTTAATTTGCTTGACGATGATCTTGTCTTCCATTGGTTCGAGGTTCAAAATATACTCCTTGGTTATTGCAAAACAGAAGTGGTTATGCTACTTTGAACCCTGCCAATTGGCAAGAGGGTTTTTTATCATCAACCAAGGAGAATTATCATGGAAGTTGCTGGAA
>JBAQWL010000004.1:0-5346 GCA_049298895.1 Gallionella sp. | reverse complement strand
CTCGGCTTCGGCCAGTGCTGCTGTGGCCTTGGCTTTCTCGGCTTCGCGTTCGGCAGTCAGTTCGCCCATACGCTTCGCGATCCCCTTCTTGGCGGGATGCGTCTCATCCACTTGGCTTAGTGGGTCTATTTCCTCATCTGTTTTTCCTTCATCAGCTTTCTGATCCGTGGCGGCGGCGGATTCATCCGTGGCGGCGGCGGGGGCGGCTTCAGTGGATACAGCGGGTTTTGCTGGTTTATCACCGCGCAGTTCTGCTTCGCGTGTGGCGGCGTATTCCGCCATGCTGGGTTCACCGGCCGCCGCTTTGGTGTCTGCGGGTGCGGTTGGCTCAGGACGCTTGATATCGACGACTACGGGTGCGGCAACAACTACTTTGCTTGATTCGGGCATGATTATTCCTTCATGGATAAGCCCGGTGATAACCTCACCGGTAAAGTTTGGAACGAAAAAAACCCCGCAACACAGTGAAGTGTTCGGGGTTCCGTAATCAATTCTTGCAAGTTTTGCATGGTGCTCCTGCTGTGGGATCGCTACGTCATCTCGACGTTGCTTGGGCAATTCTATTCCGCTAATTTACAAAATGCAATGTATTCATGCTTAATGCAGCGTTCTTTGAGAGATTGCGATAATGATCGCCAGTATCTCTTCGTCCTCGATCTGCTGTTCCAGGCGCTTGCGCTGGTATTGCATGAGTGCGGTGCGGTTGTCCTGGTCAGCGTGTTGCACGTATTTGACGATGCCACCGGCTGGTGTTGATGGCGGCACTACTGGCGGGATTTCTTCTGTTGGTGTGGTTACACTTCCAAAGTCCCACGATACGGGGCTAAATGACTCAGTGTTAAATGATTCTGAATCCCACATTACGCCACCAATACACTACGGAATTTATCGCCAGTAGTTCCATCGCCCTTCAAGTCAGTTCCGTTTGTTTGTTCCATATTTGCCGCAATAGGTGTCGTCGTTGCAGCCGCGAGCACTGCGCTCGGCAATGCCGCCATGCTTGCTTCTAGTGTGTCTGTGTAGCCAGCGATGGCCGCAAGTCTGGTCGAGTTGGCATCCATCTCACCTCTAGTGGCTACCGGATTATCCCTCACCAACTGACTCAATGTAGCCAGCGTCTGCACATCTGAGAAACTCAATCCACCTGTCGTAACTACGCCTGAGTTGTAGTGCTGCTCGAATGATTGTGGCTTTCCTGCCGCAGCCGCAGCGCATGTTATGATGAATAAATACTTACCGTTGAATGTACTGGTATCAATAGTCGCTTCATAGAGCAGTGCACGATTTGATTCAGTCATTGCCAGCGTTGTACCTGCGGTTTCAAATGTCAGCGTAGTGAAGTTGCGCCACTTCTTATCGAGTTGCCTGCGAATCTCCAACGTGCAGGTTAATCCAGTATCCCCAGCTCCAGCTTCCCAGGAAAACACTTCAAATATAGCTTGAACATCGGCATAGATAGTTACTACATCTGAACCTTGCGTATAACTAAGTGATGCGCGCTGTGGTTGCGCCAGCGACATTGCCACTACGTCGCTTGCTTGGGTATACGCTAACGATACCTGTGGTGGAAACAGCAGATTTGCACTGATGGAAACTTCATCATTGCCCTGTGTGTAACTGAACGTAGCTGTTTTTGCGAGCGTTGCTTGTATTGACACTACATCGCTTGCCTGGGTATAGCTTATTGTTGCCTTTGAAATGGGAGGGAACTGTATCCCGCCAAGTGTAAAAGTTGCAGAGCGGCTTGTTGTACCGGAGATTGACGAGGCAACCGGCATCAAATAGCGATATGCGGTTGTCGCGCGCCCTGTCCAAGTTAAGGTGGTTCCGACCTGCCCGTTTCCAGAGAAATTCTCCAGCACCAGATCGGTAAAAATCTTCAGTATTACTGAAGAGCCTGATCTTTCCAGCACAAACGAATATGGCCAGCCTAGTGTCAGTGTTGGGCCGGCGGTGGAATATGCCGGAGTACCGGAGACATTTTCCTGAAGATAGGGCTTGTAAGTTGTAGCACTTGCCCACTCGATTGCAATACCTTGCAACTCTGTTGCTGCTAGCGCATCTGCCGCTGCGTTGGTGAACGACAGGATGTTGAATAACTTTGCTACGGCTGCACCTGCTGGATAAGCAGTTAGACAAAGCACTCCGCTTACTTTGTAATCTGCATAGGCTCCTGCACCGCCATCTAATGACGTATAGGTGGCTGCATTCTGATTGGTTGCCTGATTCAGTCCTGTAACTACGGCGACGTCTGGCCATCTGACGATACGGGAACTCGCATCAACTTCTGCGCTATTGGCACCAGTCTGGTCTTCCCCGGCAGTTGGATAAAACAGCGTGATGTCATTGTTGGTTCCAGTAATGCTGCCTGTTGTGGCTACGTAAACCGAAGCGGCAGCATAAAATTCTGAGTATGCGGTATTGGCAGAACGCGGTGTTATAGCAGAGTTAGTAACTTGTGTAACTCTGGCCGAATCGCTATAGAGTCCAAAAAACAGCGCTCCGTACTGTCCTCCAAGCGAGGAATAAAATCCGCCGCGCCAATAATATGACGTATTGAGCACTCCTGTGCCCGTGCCCGCGCCTGTAGTTACAGCAGAACTTTGCGTTAAAAAATTATCCGCAACATGGTTGGTTGTGTCCGCAGAATATAGCCGCCATTGTGCTCCATTGACAGTGTCCGGGTAAGTTCCGACACCATCTGTGAAGCCCATCAGCCAATCTTTGGGCTGCGTAGCTCCAGCCAAGGCCGAAATATTGATAGTACCTTCGGCGTATGCCGAGCCACTGAACGTGCCAGGACGATAGTGATACGCCTTTTCATTACGGGCCAGAGTTGTGGCCGCCAAGGATGTGGCAGTTGCTGCGTTGAGATGATTATTGGGATCAGTCTCAGCGTAGATACCACCAGCAGCAATCAGCCTTAGATCATCAGACATTATATGGCCGCTCCAGTAGAGACTAACCGCCAGCCCAATGTCACATCTTTGTACACCACCAATTCTGGATTATTTGCGCCGCTGGAGTCTGAGCACAAAGCTACCATTGGTATGTAGCCTGTCATTGCCTGCAATTCTGCCTTTGTTCGCAACATAACGAAGGGTTCTTTTACCGGCGGAGACAAGTAATAATCTCGCCAAATAATACCCGACGTTGACCACTCGATAAAATCACCAGATGAGGTATAGCGGCGCTGTGAATTATTGTCGTGCTGGTTCTCAGTGGTTCCTTGAAACTGGAGTACGTACATACCCCAATCCTGTGCGGCCAGCCCGCTGAATGAAGTTTCCTCGGATAGTTGTTTAGCCCAGCCAAAAAAATCCTTCATCTTGAGCTGATTATTAGCCCAGTAGGTAAGGTTCACCGAAGGCACGCTGGCATCAAGATTGGGGTCTAGCCTATTGCCAAAGGCTTGCCCGTTGTGCCCTGACTCATTGGAGATAATGGCAAGACTATTAAGATACTGCGCCCAAGCTGTCTGTATCGTAGCCAGTTCAGATGTTCTGAAACTTGTGGTGGTGTTGGACAAGGGATAATAGTGGACATTGATGACAAGGTTGTCCTCGCCAGTGAATGTTGCCACCGTTGTCAATTTGGTATAGACAAGATTGAGCGCGGTGATCCAGATCGTGCCGTTGTGAGGCGGCGGGCAGAGACAGATAGGATTGCGATATTTTGTTCCTGCTGCCTGCCCTGGAATATCTTCCCGCAAAGCTGCGACATATTGCACGTGCTCATTACTCCAAAATGTTGCGTCACTCTTGTACGCAACATTCGGGCCGAAGGCATTTGGCTCGTTCTTTGTAGCAATCCAGACGTGCTCCCTGTTCCAGTATTTTCCGGCCAACCATTTCAACAAAACTACTGTATCGGCAATGGAATCATAATCATTGCCGGGGATGATCTGAATCACGAATCCGTAGTCTTCGCACTCATCAACAAGCGTGTCCATCATCACTTCATCGCTGGGATAAGTAAGACCGTCCACGGGGTCGACGTAAGACACACTGCTGTTCATCGTAGAGAGTTCGACTGCAAGACGCAAAAAGTTGATGCCAACTTGTTTCATCGCGCGATACTCTGTCGCACGCCATGCCGCAGTACGATAACTCTGCCGGGCATAATAAGTGGGTTCGCTGATTCCTGTGCCTGGGCCTTTCCCGGCTACGCCGTACTTTGGATATTTATAACCAGAAACGGTGTTTGTATCCATGAGCAGACCAAACCAAGCGGTTACACCATTTACAATAAAACGCTTACCATCCGGCCCCCGGATGGTTTTATTTGGCATGACTTGATATGCCGGACAAGTGGCAGGAAGGGTGCTTGTGGCAACCGCTGCTGCCGCAGGACTAATACGAGCCGCATGGCCCATAGTAATTAGGCGTTTCCAGCGGTTGTAGTAAGCGCTAAAACTTGCACAGCTACGCCGCTGATGAAGCTGGTGCTATTAACGATACACGGCTCCCCCGAACCAGTAGCACCTACACCCCCATGCTCGACAAGCGTTGTTCCATCTGCCTTATAGATTCGGTACAGTGCGGCAGTGCCCGTCAATGATGCGTTGACGTTCGCAGGAAGTGTACCGGTTAAAACACCGGCAGAAGCCGCAGGTGCGAATGGGCTGCCGAATGTATGGGTGGAAAGGACGTTTGCATAAGCCGCATCATAAATCTTGAGCAGCCCTGCATTACCGATGTAAGTGGTCTTGGCATCAAGTTGCGCATTGCGTAGCGGGGTTTCATAGACTGCGGGGGTTGCCATGATTGTTACTCCTTAAAAGTGCCTTGCGGCGTTATTGTGTTTCTACTTGCGGAACTACCCGCTTGATGCGCCCGAACCGCGGGCTGTGCCGGTCTGTTTCATGCTCGATGTCATAGGCAACAATCTTGCTTTCGACTTCATGGTGCTGTTCTGGTGCTGGCATGGCAGATAGTTTATCCAGCGCAGCCGTCACAGCCTTCATGGTTTCATCGTGCGCCTTGTGCATATCCATCATCGCGGCGGCCATGCCTGGGTCTGCGATCACCCGCACTTCCGGGTTGATCTTCACTGAGGGTGCGGCCACATTCACCACCGGCTCGGGCATCTTGCGCTGATCAATGTGGTTGATGCGCTCGGTGAGTTTCACCACCAGCTTGGCCATGTTCATCACGTCCTTGCGCAGCAATTCTACACCGCTCTTCTGCGCCTCGATCATGGTCACCAGGCTTTTTCTTTCCTTGGCGCGCTCCTGCTCTTGCAGCTTGTTCTGCACAAACTCCAGCACTTCGTCGTCAGAGGCGTCGTCCGGGGCGTTGACGCTGAGCTTGCTGCCATCTGGGGCGTGTACAGTACGTTTAGCCA
>JBAQWL010000003.1:0-6668 GCA_049298895.1 Gallionella sp. | reverse complement strand
GTGTGAGTATCGTGACAGTTGAGGCAAGCCGCTTTCCACACCGGTGTATCGACCGGGAAGTCACGTACAATTGCCGCTTCCTCAAGATAGGTTTCGTCTGCCACAAGCTGATTGGCGTGCGCTGAGTATGTCCACAACGCGCCAGCTTTATCGTGGCAGGCCAGACACATGCTGTCGTCACTTCGGCTGAAGGAGCCTCCTAAAGACTGGACTTGCTGGAGGCGGTTTCCGCGAAGAAATTTGTGATTGCCCTTGCCGGGGTCGGTTTCCCAAGTATGCGGGTCGTGGCAGGTGGTGCATTGCATCTGGGCGTCGCTGTCTAGCGGAAAAAGCGGATTAGGAGCGACCCCGGCAGTACGTTTGGCAACGATAGCGGTGCCGCCTACGTCGACGGGGGGTGTGCGCAACTCCCCGTCATTGTCGGCAAGGGTGACATCATAGGGAAATGAAACGGGGTGATCATTAGACAAGTCCATGCCCAAATTGCGCGTATAACCAGTGAACTCTCCCGCCCCAGCCGGGATGGTACCTGCGTCGGTGCCATCCATCATAATAGCGACAGGGCCTGCATTATTCAGAACACCGACCGTCCCGATCGCCAGTGCACCGTCATGGCAAGACAGGCACAGTTTTGAGCCGTAGCCAGGTTGATCCGTGACTGCATCCATCGAAGCCGAAGTGTAGGTAGTATAAATCAGGGTGGTGAGCTCGCGGTTCCAAAGAGGCGCTACAGCTTTTATATTTGCGTTATGCGGCGTGTGACAGAACACGCAGATCTGACTTTCGCTGGTCGCTTTGACTGTGCCTGGGCTGCTTGCAGAAAGATTGTGCTTGGTGCTCGCCACCTTAGACACTATCGCTGCAGGGGCGATGCCGCTAGTCCCTAACAGCAGGGCGATACACAATAAAATTGGCCACGCTAGTCGTGGCAGGCAAAAATGTAGACTCATTGCGATCCCCCCAAAAATTGCAAGACAGTGATCCTGCCGTTATACATGTCCGCAACATAGATTTGATCACGGCTATCTGCCCAGACCCCGGACGGAAGATAAAATTCCCCAGTTCCTTTACCGGTACCGCCTAGTGCAAGCAAGGTGCGGCCTTGGGTGTCGAATACCAGTAATTTATCGTATAAAGACTCTATCACGTAAATATTACCTTCATTGTCCACCGATATACCTTTGGGACGCACCAAATCGCCTACATACAGCCCGCGTTGGCCAAATTTTGTTATTATTTTACCTTCCGCGTCGAATATCTGGATGCGCGAATTCAGTGTGTCGCTCACGTAAAGTTTTCCTGCAGCAAAGGCAAGGTGGGTCGGAAAGTTGAACTCCCCGTCCTTTTCGCCGCGACGACCGATTATTTTAATGAGCTTGCCCTCATCGGAAAATACCTTGACGTCATGGGCGTGTGTATCTGCAACGTAAATCCGCCCATGCTGGGCATCTCGCGCCAACCCAGTGGGCCGTACAAGCACGTCGTGACCGAACTCACCCACCGGTTTGCCCTTGCTATCCAGCCGGAACACGCTGTGCAGTTCGGCATCCGCCACCCATATTTCGCCCTGTGCGCTTAACGCCATACCGATCGGGGCTATGAACCGGGTGTTTGTGCGCGCCCAGTCCCAAACTTCCAATTGCCCGGCAGGCTTGTTAAAAACGTAAACTGCCCCACGACCGATATCGGTGACAAAAACCCTGCCTTGGTCATCCACGGCGCCGCTCTGTGGTCGCTGCAGTACAATCGGTTGTGGTTTGCCGGAGGTGAGTCCGACCAGCCAGTCGAATAGCTTCACTGCGGTGCTGCGGGCTTCCAGATTTTCGTAGTGGAAGTTATCCTCCCCAGTCAATACGCCCACGTATTCATAACGGGGTTTTTCGGGGGTTGCCGGCCACACCTTAGGGGGTACCTTGCTGTCGTTAGTGAGCCGGAATACTTTTGGAGTCTCGGCGCAACCGGCGACGAGCAGGGCTAGGCCAAAAAATACGATGGCTAACGGGCGCTGTGGGGTCATTTTATTTTCTCCTTATTACTCACAAGTAAGCTGGTAGAACCTGACTTTTTTTGGAAAACCCAAAAAGATCAAACGAGAAAAGGGGGGAGGTAAGGCTCACCATCTACCCGGCCCCCCTGTGGTGGGGCCACCGCGTACACCGCTTTCTAGCCCGGGGAGCCCTGAATGACACAAGGGACAATTTTGCGGGCCCCAAGCGATTTTGTTGTTATGACACTTGCCACAGAACTTGCCGTCTATGATGTCGGACATCAGTATCTTGTTGGAACCCGCGCGCATTTCGAAGCCGACCTCGGTGTGGCATACCCGGCAACGAAACCGGATGCGATGGAACCAGTGCGAAAAGATCACCGGGCGCATACCGGCTTTTTCCGCCCGCGTGTTAAACACCACGTCGCCATATTCTGCCAGGGCGGGAAGCGGAGCTAATAGTAAGAGTAGTGCCAGCACGATTATGCTTCCGGATAAGTAGCGACGAGCTGAGTTGCTCGCGCGTAAACGGGGCGATGTCACTTGTGGAGTTCTAACTCTGTGAATGGTTTTCTCATCTCCGAACGTTTCACACTGTGGCAGAAGTAGCAATTAGTCAGAGGAAACGCCACTGCACCGTGACAACGACCGCAGTATTCCCCGTTCAGCACGTCGAACATGCCGAACCGTGTGGCACCGCGTTTGGATTTGAACAGCCATTCATGGCAGTTACCACAATCCAGCCACGCGGTGTGTTTGTTGTGGGGGAACAGTACCATAGGCATTTCACCCGTCCTGGTTCGCAGCACATCCAGATCAAGTACCTGCATCTCATATTTATTGTCCAGAATACTGGAGAGTGGCTCGATATAGCCTTCTTCCAATGCTTCTGCCCAGCGCACTTTATTGCCGCTATATGCACTGGGCAGATAAAAGAGCGCTTCGGCGGGATCCTGCAGCAGATGCGCTCCGGGCCCCGTCGGATCGTGCAGGCCATCCGCCTCTAGGGTCAGCCAAAGCCCCGGACCTTCGGGAGCGAAAACCTCTTCGACCGCCGACACAGTCTGGACGACCCATAGCCCGATACACAGGGCGAACAATCGTTTAGCGATACGGCGTTTCACGGCCCTCCTGTTCCAGACACATGCATCACTCCGGCACCTCCAGCCCAATCGTTCGAAGCGCAGTCTGTAGGCGTTTGGTTGCGTTCTGTACAGTGTCTATAGCACTGGTATAGTCACCAGCTGCAGCCTGCTTCTCAGCAAGCCTATGTGCCGTGCGGCCATCCTGCACATAGCGCTCCCCTAACTTAAGGGTGCTTTCGTCGGGTTTAAATTGGGTAACGGCGATAGGGATCAGTTCCTCGTAGCTACGGTAGCGCGCCAACTCGTAATCGAATTCCTTGTCGGGTGATTTAAATGTGTTGTCGTATACAAATGCAGTCGATGCCAACAATTCGTTAAGAACGGCAATGTACACGGCATGCACTTTTTCCAGCAATGCGGACGCCTCCAGGTATTTGCCGTCGCGCACCAACTCCTGGGCGTGGCTAATTAATGCATTAGTACGTTTGACCTCCGCATCATGGGAGATTATCTCCTTCGCCGGGAGTCCCAAGCGCACATCCTGATAGGTGGCATTGAAAGCGCGCACATCATCCAGCAATTCAGCATAGCGTGCGCGCTGTTTGGTTTCCACCTGTAGGGGATCGGATTCCAGACGAGCAGCGTCCTCGACAATGCTTAACGCCTCGTTCAAGAAGGCATCCGCCCACACCAGGTTACCCTTGATGAAGGCATCGTTGGCTCTGGTGTAAAGGGTGCGAACCAATTCCATTGGTTGCTTGACCTGCCCATCGTTGCTGCGCTCGGCGAGGGGTGGTTTGGCCACCAGCATTTTGACTAGTTGCAGTTTCTGTTGAACTTCTTCTCTGGGCGGCTGGGTAACGGCGTCTTCTGCCTGCGCGGGAGACGTCGCTAACAATACCAACCACAGCGTAGCGGCTATTATCGCCAAGACTCAACCCCCGATGCAGTGATGTTCATTCCCCAACCAGCATGTTGGGGAGCGGATTGCCTTCTTTTAAGGCAGCGTTGCGTCATGGTTGCACCACTCCACCCCCGTTGACTGCCACTTTTTTCGGCTCGGAGTGGCAGCGTTTGCACTCAGAAATCGGGAACGATACTTTCCCGTGGCACACGCCACACTTCTGTCCAAGCAAGATGGCCGCCATGTTGATTTGATTGGCACCTTTGCGCGGAATGAAGATATCAGGATGGCAGTTCGAGCAGGCCAACCACAAGGTGTGTTGCCGATGGGGAAAAACTACGTTCGGCATTGAGCTTTTGGGCACGCGCAAGATATTCATATCCATGACTAGTGGTTCCGCGCTGGGATCAGTGCGATCCCAACGCGGCTTGAGGTTGCCATCATCTAGCGCTTTTACCCAATGTACTCCGTTGCCAAGTCCGCTTTCAGTCTTGGGTAGGTCCTCATAGGCTTCCAAGGGGTGTTGCAGCAGCAATGTCCCCTCGTTGCTGTGATCGTGGATATCGTCTTCGCTCGGTGGCATGTGCGGACGGCGCGCGACCTTTAGCAGCCGGTTGAATGGATTTGCGCCACCCGCGATGGCAGCTCTGCTCTGGGTTGGTTCAGTTGCGCTGGTTGCGGAAATCAATGGCGCACTGATCAGAACGGCCAGTAATGAGCAGAGCATTAATTTGGATAGACGGTACATATAACCTCCTATTTCTTTTTTGTCAGCGAGCTGGCTTGGGGGGTATTCAGTTCCTGCTGTGTGCTTTCATGTACTTGGGTTGGTGTGCCCGGCTGGCCAGAATGGCACAAGATACAGTTTTTTACCGACCAGGCGATATTGCCGTTGTGGCACGCACCACAAAATTTGCCATCGATGATTTTGTACATATTGATGTCGTTGCCGCCGGCCTTGAACTTGAAGCCGAGGTCAGCATGGCAAACCTTACAGCGGAAGCGAATGCGGTGAAACCAGTGTGGAAAAACCACAGGACGCATGCCTGCGGCATCCGAGTAATTGTTGATTACTACGTCGCCGTATTCGGCCAGCGCCGGCGCGGGGTCGACGAAGACAGCAGCAAGGGTTAATGACCAGATAAACAGCATCCGGCCCATTAGAGTACGCCTAAACGAAAATGTCATTTGCATGCCTTTCTTTTCAACTATGGACAATAAACCCCTACTGTCAATTTTCCGCCCTACCTAACCGCTGCGGTGAGCCGGCCCGCGCATGAATATCTATGGCAAAGGATACATTAAGCAGTGCTTCATACCCAAGCATTTTTTATGCCATAAAGTGAACATTCGACGTTAATTTTTGCAAAGTGAAGCGCATGTTTCGCGCTAGCCTGGCGGTTACTCTTCTTCAGTGGAGTATTAGGCAGCCGGTTCATCCAAAAAACCCCAATGAGGCTGTGGAATCAACTCTTGTCAACCTCAGAAAAACCTTGTTAGAGAGAACGCAATCAGGGATTGTATCGAGTCATCGCTGTCTCTTGACAAATTTAGTTTGAAATCTGCAAACAGTCGTCCAACGGAATAGGTCAATATATTCTCCCAGGTAATGGCCCCCTGATCCTTGGAGCTTGCTACCAGAACCGGGAGGGGTGCTCTGCTGGATACCCTCACTTTGGAATCAAAGGTCATCCGAGATATATCGAAAGCACGACCATGTTGGTATTGTAGAATGGCACCGGAGTTGACGGCGTTGTGGGTGTCCAGCACGTCTTCTTGGCCAAACTGCGCGGTTCGCGTTTGCTGACGCGTTGCTTGAGTAGACAGGGTGCCGCTCAGCGATGAGTAGCGGGTGATCTGTTCTTTGAAAATCGCGCTGAAATCGACGATTTGAAAAGAATCTTTTGTCCTGGTCAAAGAGCGGTTGTCGCGGCCACTCAGCCTCAATGTGGTACTACCCATACCTTGCGCGCGCCTCCAATTCGCCGAGCTGGAATGCGTCAGTCGCGCGCTGGCTTGGCTGCGCGTGGACTCACTAAAGCTTGCCGACTGACTTAATGCCAGTGACAGCGCACCGCCACTGAAGTTGCTAATGTTGCGGATCAGGGAGTGACTGGGACTTAACGATGCTCTTTGCGTGCTACCGGTGAGGCTGGTGGTATTGCTAACGGTGCCGTTGATTTGGCTGACATAGCGATTGTCACCTATATTGATTGCAGCTATCGGGTAATTTCCATTGGCGGCTTGTGTAGAGGACAGGGATACGGTTCGTTTCGAATTGGTCACGTTTATATTGCCGCTGGCCGACAGGTTAATGTACTGAGACAGCCTGTAATTCACACCCAGATTTAGGTTGGCTGTGCGCGACAGGAAAGTGTCTGTTAGCACGCTGCGTTCAGTAACTTGCGCCCGTGCGCTGCCGATCAATGAGTAAGGTTCCAGGCCGGGCTGCACGGTCAGGACGCTATTAATTTGCCTAATTTTGAAATTGGTCGATTGTTGTGCCGAGTGGTCAAATGCACTCACCATACTGGCATCGCTGTCCAGCAATGTCCCGCCGCGTGGCCTGTAGGTGTGTTCAGCCGACACCAGACTCGATTTCGTGAGGTGCTCACCACTTGTGCTGTGTTGGCGGTCTGCTTCTAGCTGTAGCGACTGTTGCTTAAATCTGCGCGAAGTCATGGAGAAGTTC
>JBAQWL010000002.1:0-2881 GCA_049298895.1 Gallionella sp. | reverse complement strand
CCACCCACCACTTCAAAGCCCAATAATGCCAGCCAATCCTTGAGGCGAGGCAGTGCGATGAAATGGCCATTCCATGGACAATCCTGTTTACCGCCCACGATGCGGCACAAACCCCCCAACGTTTTTCGCAAACCCCAAAGACTGCGCGGATTGAAGCCGCTGATGATCAGGTTTCCTTCGGGCATCAATATCCGTTCCACTTCGCGTAAAATTTGATGAGGATACTCAGAAAATTCGAGTATATGCGGCAGCAGTACCAAATCCAGGCTGCTGCAGTCGAACGGCAACTCGTCACCATTCATTCGAACCGCCACCCCAGCCTGATCCGCGCCGCAAATACGCAATGGCATACGGCTGCTGCGCAAGAAATCATGTTCCGGCAAGCCAAATTGTAATGCATTAAATCCGAAGATATCGTTTATAGTACGGTCGAAATATGCCTGCTCGCGCTCCAGCACGTAGCCGCCCTGCGGAGTGGTAAACCACTCGCTCAAATTTCGCACTGATAAATTACAATCCGGTATCACTTCGCCACACTCACTATTCATGTTCAAAATTACCGCCGTCCCCGCGTTGAAAGACAATTACATCTGGGTCATCCACAACGACCAGCATGCTGCCGTGGTCGATCCCGGCGAAGCAGCGCCGGTATTGGAATTCCTCAATGCGCACGGCTTGCAACTGAAAACTATCCTGTGCACCCACCGCCACGGCGACCACATTGGCGGCATCAAGGAATTGCGTGAAGTATACAACGTGCCGGTAAATGGGCGGCGACATCCAAACAACCCGCACATCACCCATAATCTGCACGAAGGTGACAGCCTTGAACTCGACCCGTTCGGTATCGCGTTTGCCATCTTCGATATTCCTGGCCATCTCAACGACCACATTGCCTATTTAGCCCCGGAAATATTGTTCTGCGGCGATGTACTGTTCGGTGGCGGCTGCGGCAGGAATTTCGAGGGCAGCCCCGCGCAACTGCATCACTCCCTGCAACGCCTGGCGCAACTGCCGGACAACACCCGCGTCTACTGCGCCCACGAATACACCGCCGCCAACCTGCGCTTCGCGCTGGCCTGCGAACCCTCCAACCCGGCCCTGCAGCAACGCAGCGCCGCCACGCAACAACTGCTCGCAGCGAACCAAATCACCCTACCCTCTACTATCGCACTGGAAAAATCTACTAACCCCTTTCTGCGCTGCACCCAACTGGAAATCATCCACACCCTGCAACAGCGCGGCCTGATTGACACCAGTGAAATCAGCGTATTCACTGCCCTGCGTGAATGGAGAAACCACTTTAAATGATTCCGCTCATGGTGATACTTAGCCCTTCAATACCTCAGGAGACTCAGCACAGAGCACTTCTGCTCGTGGTGAGTCGAACCACAACGACGTTGTTTAGATTGCGGCAAAAAGCGTTCTAGTTTATCCTGCGCGCCCTTCGGAGAGGTGGATGAGTGGTTTAAGTCGCACGCATGGACAATGCGGCTGGTTGAGTGGCGTAGCCGCGAGACCAGACTCATTGCGGCGCAGGCTAACGTGAGCTTGCGAACGTTAAGCGCAACAGCGCGGCCGTAGCCAAAGCGTGCTCCGAAAAGTTGTAGCAAAACCATCTGGAGAGGTGGATGAGTGGTTTAAGTCGCACGCCTGGAAAGCGTGTGTGGGGTAATACCCCACCGCGGGTTCGAATCCCGCCTTCTCCGCCAAATACAAAACCGCCCCTTGTGGGTGGGTTTGTCATTTGTCTGAGCAATTGCTCAGGGCTTCAAGGCGGATTTCACATCCTTAAGCTTACCCTCTTCACCGCGGTTAACTACATGAATTTCGCCGCCCATAAATTTATGATTGCGACATGCGTAATAGATAATATCGGGGGTTCCAGCTGTGGGGGTGAGTGTAACTAAACCCTTATAAGTAAAATTTCCCTTAACGCCTTTAGTCAGCGTGCCGGTACCAAAACCCATTGGTTTGGTGGCAAGATAGAAGTCATGCATGACACCGGTATTGACATCAAATGTATAAGTTTTTCCCCGCACCAAAACCAGTGTGCCACCTTGTACTCCATTAACAACAAAACCGGTGTCGGCGCCTTTGTCATAATGAGGGTGGGTTTTATTCTTGTTAGCTGATGCTACGGCAAAGTGATGCTCTGGTGACGTCGCCTCTGCGGCACCATCTGCTACGGTTTCCCCAAACGCCGGAGCCGCACTAGCCAAGAACAGCACGGTGGTAACAAACTTATGGCAGACAAATTTAAATTTCATCATCAGAATCCCCATCCTTGAAGTGTGAAGGCCATAAAGACCGAAACAACATCTGATATCAGTGCCACGTATATTGCCTCGCTACGCCTCATATTACAATAGCTGCCAAGCAACCGTCACTGGAGACTACGACATGCCCGACCCATCCGATCTGCTGATATTGCGCGACAAGCTGCGTGCATTTTCTGAGGCACGAGACTGGGATAAGTTCCATTCCCCCAAAAATCTGAGCATGGCGCTGCTGGTAGAAGTCGCCGAGTTGATGGAACATTTCCAATGGCTAACTGAGGCGCAATCAGATCATATTGCGATGGAAGAAAAGTCTGCCATCGCGGATGAACTGGCGGATATCCTGTTATATCTGGTGCGCCTCGCCGACAAGCTGGAAGTAGATTTACCGCAAGCCGCGCTGCACAAGCTGGAAAAGAATGCAGCGAAATATCCGGTGGAGCAGGTGCGTGGGAGTGCGAAGAAATATTCGGATTACTAGAGTCTGTTGACATTTAGGCCAACCACAAGAAGGTTGCGACGATGGCAATGAAGGATGAAAACCGTTCGGCTAATTTGTCGTAGCGGGTAGCGATACGGCGGAAATGTTTGATGCGCAGAAA
>JBAQWL010000001.1:0-8028 GCA_049298895.1 Gallionella sp. | reverse complement strand
TTTCTGCGCATCAAACATTTCCGCCGTATCGCTACCCGCTACGACAAATTAGCCGAACGGTTTTCATCCTTCATTGCCATCGTCGCAACCTTCTTGTGGTTGGCCTAAATGTCAACAGACTCTAGTATTGTCGATTTCACATTCGTCATATCGACTACGGTAACAAGCTCTTCCTGACTCGCATCACGCCTGAGCAGCTGCGCCAGCCGTATCATGCTGCACAACAGAATTATCATTCCGATTTTCACTTGGGCACGCACCCTCGACTTCTTTATATTCGCCTCCCTCTGTTCTTCAGTCAATGTGGCAGCACGGGCTCCTTTTTCGCATAGCTGACTGGTGATGCCGTCTTTAGCGAGTTTCTCTTCCGTGGCTTTGGTGCGATAGGCACTGTCAGCATAAACTGCGTGTTTGTTTCCATCTGCGCCCTGTGTGTGATCAGTATTTTCCTATGTAGGAAATGAGTCTGCGCGAAGTGTTTTTATCTGAGTAAATAAACTTTGTTTTGATTCGGTCTAAACGATCAATGCCTCTATGTTTTGCCTTGCTGATTTTATTTCTCGGGCTTGTTTTTACATTTCAGCAGAGATGTCTCTAAGCAATTTTGTGCGGTTTTGCCGTACCAATCGGATTGCTTGCTGGTGTGATAGCCCAGTCATGTGCGCAAGATAGCGCAGCAGCACGCCCTTGCCTACCCGTCCGTGCTGGGTGTAGCCAGATCGCTTGAATACTCGCTCGATAAACTGATTGCGCCCTTCTTTGGGAACTTGAAATGCCCGTCCAAAAATGCCTTAGACTGCACCAAGGTCTGTAGCTTCGCCTCTTCCATGTCGATCACAATGCCTCGCATATTGACCGACTCTGCAAATCAATTTCAGACTCATTTCATATTAGAAGAGGCTATAGCTCGGCGAGCAATTGCAGCGTACAATCAAAACATGAATATCCTCTTTCTGAGAATCCCGCGACAAAGACAAAAAATTTTTGGTAAAACCACTGCCATGGCTACTGGTGAAACAGCTAGCCATCCAACTAAGCAACCGAAGGATGGTTGCCAAGTTATTGGTTATAGCCAATCGACTAAGCTATCAAAAAACGACAGCCAAGTACACCCGCAAGGGGTACGCTGTGATTGTAGGGGGTTAATGCCCCAACAATACACGCAGGCTGGTTATGTCGGGGCACACGAATGAGCTTCTCAATGCCCGAGAACGCCGTCTTGCCAAGTATCGCCAAAGAACTTTTGGCCAAGCACCCAAACGAAGGGCAGCACCCCACGCTCGCGGCGCCCGTGAGGACCGATTCCGAGGTTCCACTTCGCGTCAAAGGGTTTCTGGCTTTCGCCGCTGTCGTCATCTATGCAGTGCTCCTCACCACTTTTACTTTTAACAAAAAATCGGAGTTGGTCGACGAGTTTGAGCGCCTGCAAAATTTATACAAGATCGAAGAGCAACTTAGACAAGTGGATGCCACCGCGTTTCACATCGTCATGGCGGTTTTTATAAATTCTGACAAGGATGACCAAAATTCGGTAATCCAACGTTTTAAATCCAATTACCAATTGCTCATAAAAAAGAATTCCGAGTTAACGATGCGCTACCCATATGCCAGTGTGAACCTTGATGGTATCGAGCAGGCATTGGCTCAGGCTACCGCACACCCCTCCGAAGCGGCATTGGTCAAGATGAACTCAGAATTACTCAAGGTCAAGATCGAAATCACCCAGAATATTGATGAATCGCGGCGTGAGCAAATCGCCACTGCGGAGCATTTTCGAATGCAATGGGATTCCGCAGCACTTGCCTCCCTGTTATTTGGGTTGATCGGCCTATTGTTGCTAGGTGCTATCATTGGATTATTTTTCACGCGGCTGACCACCGATTTACACACACTCAAAGCTAGGGCACTGGACATCATCAGAGGTGAGCGGAATGTACTGACACCAGTAACGCGTAACGACGAGGTGGGGGAGTTGATGCAAGCAGTGAATCAAATGGCAAAGGGTCTTGACGAGCGGGAAAAGGAGTTGGTGATCGCGCGCCAAAAATATTTCCATCAGGAGAAGATGGCCGCAGTTGGGGCGCTAGCCGCCGGAGTAGCGCATGAAATAGGTAACCCCATTGCAGCCATGTCAGGTGTACTGCAGGAAATGGTCAATGAGCAATCAACAGGGAAGCGCAAACTGGCAGTAGGCAGCAAACTGGCTTTGCTGCAAGCCAATATCCATCGACTTTCAGCGATCACCCGCGAAATTTCTGAATTTGCTGCGCCCCAGCCAGTGGAACGTCAACTACTCGACCTGAACGGGCTGGTACGGACTACTGCCGGCCTGATGGGTTATGACAAGAGAATGCGGCGGGTGAACCTGCAGCTCAATCTGGACAGCCAGTTGCCCGCGATCAATGGTGTGGCGGATCAGCTCACGCAGGTAATTATGAATTTGCTGATCAACGCTGCCGACGCACTAGAGACTACTGATGGCACCCATGCACAAGAAATCATCCTGCGCACCGAAGTGGCTGGCGAAATTGTGCGGCTCACCGTGGCAGACAACGGTAGCGGTATGGATCGGGCGACGCTCAGCCGGGTGTTCGAGGCTTTCTTCACAACCAAGCTCAAAGGCAATGGTCTGGGTTTATCACTCTGCTATTCCATCATTACAGGACATGGCGGCACGATCGAGATGGAATCGACTCTCGGCGAGGGGACGCAAGTGCAAGTGACTCTTCCTTTGCCTGCTCAAGAGGAGGACAACACTTTATGACATCCCTACAGGTGCTGGTGGTAGATGATGAGCCAGCTATCCGCCAGGTTGTAGCGGCTCAGTTGCGGAAGGCGGGGCATTCAGTGGAACAAGCGGGCAGTGGCGAAGCAGCCATGGAAAGGCTTGTAAAAGGCGACGTGGATATTGTCTTGTGCGACATCAAGCTGCCCGGTTTAAGCGGCATAGAGATACTACGGCAGGCACGTGCTACTGGCATAGACACGGCATTCATTATGATGACCGCGTTTGCTTCTGTGGACACGGCGATCGAGGCTATCAAGGCGGGTGCCGCCGATTACATGATCAAGCCCCTCAATAATGAGGAGCTGTTGCACCGCCTGAACAAGGTCGGCGACCTGCGCGGGCTGCGCGCGGAAAACCGGGTGTTGCGCAGGCTGGTATTGGGCGTCAATCAGGAAGTGTTCGGGTTTAACTCGCCAGCCATGCGCGAGATGGAGAACATGGCCGCCAAGGTGGCACGCACCAACAGCACAGTACTCATCACCGGTGAGAGCGGCACTGGCAAGGGAGTGGTCGCGCGGTTGATCCACCAGCAGAGCCCGCGCGCAGAAGGCTCATTCATTCCGGTCAACTGTGGTGCCATTCCCGAAAATCTGGTGGAAAGCGAGTTCTTCGGTCACACTCGTGGTGCCTTCACTGGCGCAGACAAGGTCAGAAAGGGTTTGTTCCTGGAAGCAGACGGCGGCACTATTTTCCTGGACGAAATTGGTGAACTGCCGCTCGCGCTGCAAGTGAAGATGCTCCACGTGCTCGAGGAAAAGGCGGTACGCCCGGTTGGTAGCGAAGTGGAGCGACCGGTGAATGTAAGGATTATCGCCGCAACTAATCGCGATCTCGTAGAAATGGTTTCTCAGGGCAAGTTTCGAGAGGATCTCTACTTCCGGCTGAGCGTTTTTCACATTAACGTCCCGCCACTACGGGAGCGACGTCAGGATCTCTCCGCACTAATAAAATTCCTGATACAGCGCAACACAAAACGTCTGGGCAGCCAAGCATCCCAAGTTGCTCTCGATCCAGGTGTCGAAGAAGTTCTGGTGAATTACGACTGGCCAGGGAATGTACGCGAACTGGAGAATGTCATCGACCGCGTACTGGTCATGGCGGACAGTGGCCGCATCAGGCTTACCGACCTACCGTCGCAAATTACCAAAATCGCCAAACCATCCGTGCTGGAAGGCGGGCCACAATTCTCCGGTACTTTGCACGAACAGGTCAGAAAATATGAAGTAGCCATCATCCTTAAGGCCATGGAAGAATCTGGTGGCGATCGTCGTGCCGCCGCGCAAAAACTCAACATCGGTTTGTCCAGCCTTTATCGCAAGTTAGAAGAATTTGATAGTGCAAAGCTGCAGCCAGATAGCCAGAGGAACCAAATAGAAACCCGAGTGGACTAACAACTGTTGTCAACGATATATCGGCACGTTAATTAACCTTTGAGTCCGGCTACAGTACCCCTTTTATTGGACGTTAATATTTGCATAATATACTAAGGCGCATAAAACCAATTTCGGTTCGTGGTCATACTATTGCGGCCTATCTCTACCCCTGTTAGAATATCAAGCTCAAATTTGATTGGTTCTGAATACATCATCACTCGAAGAAATGAAGAAATATCGCGTTGAGGAGCATAACGATGGATGTGAGACATAAACGAACATTTTTTATCAGTATTTTGGCAATCAGCCTGTTATCTCCAGTCGCATTGGCGGATACTGTCCCAGTCGCACTGGCAGATCCTGCAGAGGAATTGGAGCGCGCGAATGATTTATTCGAAAAAGAACAAATGATGGATGCGGTTGTAATTTTCAAGAAGCTTGCTGAGCAGAACTATGCGCCTGCACAAGCCCGCCTCGGTGAAGTGCTGGACTATACCGAAGCGGATGAGGAGGCTGTTGGCTGGTATATCATGGCCGCCGCTCAGGGTAGTGCAGAGGGAGCATACGGCCTGGGAAAAATGTACCTCAGCGGCGAAGGGATCAAAAGTGATCCAACGCAAGCGTTATATTGGATTAAATTGGCGGCAGAGAAGGACAATTTGAATGCCGTAAAATTGCTGGAAAGTTCATACCGGCTCGGCTCTCCCCCTTCCGCGCTGGGCCTCGCGGTGGACCTCCAGCAAGCTAAATTATGGGAAGCCAAAAGCAACGCCCTGTATGAAGTTCAGAAGAAAGCGGCTGATGAAAGAAAACAGGCCAGCCTGAAAGCAATCTTCGAAAAGCAGGAAGCTATCAAGAAAGCGGACAAGGAAGCAGCAAAGAAAGTAGCAAAATAACCGGACAAGGGCAAACAAAATGCTATTTCAAAAGCTGAAATTACAAAAAGTTTCATCTGGATTCCAGAGTTTTGTACAAAAGTTGTCCGTGACCTTGCTGTTGGTATTCGGAGCAGGGAATTCTTATGCTGGTGACATTGACAATGGCGGCAGGCTTTATGCCAAACATTGTGCCAAATGTCACGGGGTGAATGGTGTCAGCGTCATGCCGGATGCCCCTAATTTCGCTCGCAGCGAAAACCTGTTGCGCCCTGATGTGTTCATTCTTGCTTCCATCAGGGAAGGGAACAATGCCATGCCCTCCTTTCAGGGAATATTAAAGGATACTGACATGCTTGACGTGATCTCCTATTTGCGCACACTGGAGCAGTTCGGGCCAACTAATCCCTGAAATACCGCACTTTCTTTTGCGCATCTCAGATCAGCCATCGCCCATTCTACCTGTCTTGAACGCATGCACAGATCAATCTTCACCGTGTTTTTCGCATTCTGCGCCGCATGTCTCAGTGTCGCATGCGCCGAATCCAATTCAGACAATGCTCCTCTCCCGCGTGTAATCGAAAAGTTCGAGGTTGGTGAGTACGTGAATGTACGCGCCCTCACTATAGAACCCAAGAGAAATTCCCTCTGGGTTGGCACTACTGTCGGCGTGAACGAGATAGACCTTGACACTTTCAATCTGCGCAACACTTTTACCCGCGACAACTTGGCAAACGAATATGTGTTCGCAGTAAACGTGGACGCGGAAAATTACAAGTGGTTTGGCACTAACGCTGGCGGAGTCTCGCGTTACCGTGACGGCACGTGGAAAACCTATTTTCCAATGCACGGGCTAGCCGACTACTGGGTTTACTCATTTGCCAACCAGCGCAACGGGGACTTATGGATAGGTACCTGGGCCGGAGTTAACCATGTCGACTTAAAAACCATGAAGTTCACCACCTACGTGAAGGAGTTGATCAACGAGTGGGTGTACGGTATCGCCGTGGATAAACAAGACCGCGTTTGGTTCGGTACTGAAGGCGGAGTTTCGATGTTTGATGGCAAAATTTGGCGTTCCTGGAATCACAAGGACGGAATGGGTGCACCCAATTCAAACAGCCTGCAAGCTAGCACCAACACCGGACTCGGAACGCGCTCCCGTCATGATTTGAGCATGCTCTCAGAGGACGGAAAATCCACCTACAATCCCAATTATGTGTTCTGCATCCAGGTTGTGCCCGACCAGTCCGTCTGGGTCGGCACATGGGGTGCGGGGGTTAGCCGTTTCGACGGCACCGAATGGCACAACTACACCACCAGCGATGGCTTGGCGGGAAATATCGTATACAGCATGGCTCAGGATCCTAACGGCGTACTGTGGTTTGGCACTAATCGCGGTATCAGCCGTTATGACGGGAAAGTTTGGCACAATTACAGCAAACTAGATGGTCTGCTCGAGGATAATGTGTATGCACTGGCAGTGGCGCCCAGTGGAGATATCTGGGCCGGCTCCCGGCGCGGCGTTACTCGACTCGGTTGGTAAGGCAGTACCTTTGAACAAGCGTAACATTAAACGAGTAACTGCACTATTTAAGGGGATTTAAATGCAATTGAATATAAAACTAGTAACTACAATCGCGGTCGTTGCGGCGGGTGTTGCAGCAGGAATTTACACTTTAAGCAGCGAACAGGCAGTCCAAAACAAGCCGGAACCAGCTGAACAACTGGGCACTGGTTTGCCGTCCGGACATCCGCCGATTGACCAAAGTGGGGCACCACATCCAGGTCAACAGGCTGGTACAGTTAAGATGGACCCAAACGCCAAGTTTACTCATTTCCGCGTGGGAAACAGTAATGTCAAGTCGATATTCCTTGACGGAAATGTCGCTTGGGTAGGGACTTCGGGCGGCATCATCCGCTACGATACCGGCACCGACGTGTACCGCATGTTCAACGTGACTAACGGCTTGCTATCCAATGGCGTGTTCCATGTGGGCAAACTGGGTGAATACATCGTGGCAGGCACCTATGGTGGTGGCATGTCCCTATACGACCAGAAACTGAACAAATGGGAAAACTTTAATGTCCCGAACGGATTGGCGGACGCCTTCGTTTATAAGGTATTGAAGGTAGCCAACGGTGATATCTGGATCGCCACTTGGTCTGGTGCAAATCGCATCCGTGGCGGAGATTTGAAGGATCGCTCCAAATGGGATGTGTACACAGTGGAAAACACCAAGGGCGGTCTACCAAACGACTGGGTCTACAGTCTTGAAGAGGGCAAAAACGGCGAGATCTGGCTGGCCACCGAGGGCGGTCTGGCACGCTTCAACAATGACAAGTGGCAAAATTGGAACCACGTCAAGGGTGTGGGCGCACCATTTGATAAAATTAAGAATGACCCCAAGTTCGGATCTGACCCAGCCGAATTCTCCGAACACCATGCCAAGCAAAAGATAGAAATGGGACTGGAGGATACTGGCGTTGCCTTCAACCCTAATTACATCGTCTCTATGGCGGTGGATCGCGATGGTGTGGTGTGGTGTGGTACCTGGGGTGGGGGTCTAGCTCGATTCGACGGAAAAAAATGGCGCAATTACACCATGTCCGACGGGTTGCCGGGAAACCATGTGTTTATGTTACACCTAGATCCAGCTGGAAAATTATGGATTGGTACCAACAACGGACTAGCCAGCTTAGATTCCGGTAAGTTTAAGATATTAACCACCGACGACGGCCTATTTTCCAATATCATATTTTCCATGGCGACTGCCGCTGACGGCAGCCAATGGATAGGCAGTTTTGGCGGGGTAACGCGTCGCCTGACTACTTCCGAGTAATAGAATATGATCGTAGTTTGATTCAGTCCTGTCCGGAGATGCGAGTTTAAACGAATAGTAACCAATTGAATGCAATTTACTAAATGCCATATTTTTTTGTAACCGATTTCAACTTGCAGCAGACTTCTGACATTTGTCGGGAGTCTGGA